>JANNEZ010000093.1:0-34037 GCA_031379255.1 Rhodoferax sp.
ACTTGGCCAGCGTACAAAAGAACGTGCAGGCGACTGTGGACAAGGGTTTGACGCTGGAGCAAACCGTTGCGCAAACCACCATGCCCGAGTTTGGCGGTTACGCCTTGTTTGGCTGGGTCCACCCCGGCCTGAACGTACCCGCCGCATATCGGGACCTCAGCAAAAAATAGTCACTGTATTCAAGGAGAATGTCATGGCTGTAGAAGTCGTCACCGGCAAGGAAGCCACAATCCATTTCAATGCGCAGAAGTGCATCCACTCGCGCAGCTGCGTGCTGTCGCACCCGGACGTGTTTGTGCCCAATGTGGTGAGTGCCTGGATTCACCCCGATGCGCAACCCGTGGCAGAACTTATGCGCATAGCGCAGAACTGCCCTTCGGGCGCCATCACGGTAGTGCGTCGCAGCGCGGGCGCAGAGGCTGCTGCCGACTCCAACGGGCTTCCAATCGTCAACACGGTGCGCGTGCGCGAGAACGGCCCGCTCGCCGTGGAGGCCGAGTTGCTGATCAATGGCCAGCCACAGGCCAATCCGCGCGCCACACTGTGCCGCTGTGGCCAGAGTCAGAACAAACCGTTTTGTGACGGCAGCCATGGGGCAGCTGCCTTTGTCGCGACCGGGGAGCCGACCACGGCTGCTTTTAGCGCATTGGCGGTTCGAAACGGCCCGCTGGATGTGCAGCCCCTGCCGAACGGGCCCTTGCGCGTGGTTGGCAACCTCGAAGTGGTGAGCGGCACTGGGCGTACCTGCAACAAGCTGAGCGAAGCCTATCTGTGCCGCTGCGGCCAAAGCAAAAACAAACCATATTGCGACGGCAGCCACAAACCCATCAAGTAAGATTGCAAGCTTTGTACTTCTGGAAGACTGATTGGTACGGGGATTGGGGGCAGGTCACTCAATATGCCAATACTAAAAGGCTGCAATTTTGAAGTTGCGGATTTTTTTCATTGCGGCCAGTCGTTGCCTCTCGGACAGGGTTCACGATGAACAAGGCATTCTCCAAAGAACCGGACGGCGACGACGAGGAGGATGGCGCTGGTCAGGTGCCCGCCCTGCCCGCCGGCGGCAAAAATTACATCACGCCCGCCGGTTACGCCCGCCTGCGCACTGAATTGTTTGAGCTGATCGACTCTGAGCGGCCGAAAATCGTCGACATTGTGCATTGGGCGGCGAGCAACGGCGACCGCTCTGAAAACGGCGATTACCTGTATGGCAAAAAACGCCTGCGCGAGATCGACCGGCGCATCCGGTTTTTGACCAAACGGCTGGAAATCGCCGTGGTGTCAGACCCTGGCATCCACTATGGCAGCGACCAGATATTTTTTGGCGCCTCGGTCACCTACGCCGATGCGCAGGGCCTGGAGCGCACCGTGACGATTTTGGGCATCGACGAAGCCGACAGCGCGCAGCGCCAGGTCAGCTGGATTTCCCCCATCGCCCGCACCCTGCTCAAGGCGCGCGAAGGCGATGAACTGAAGCTGCGCACGCCAGCAGGTGTGGAAGACATTGAAGTGCTGCGCGTGTTTTACCCGCAGCCGGGCGCCTGACCGCCGCGTCAGGGCGGCCGGACGCTGCGCCGCGCACCCAGCACCGAGGCGGTGCGGCCCAGGTTGCGCAAGGCCTGATTCAAGTGGGTCAGGTCGCGCACGGCGATGAGGAAACGCAGTTCCGTCACGTCCTGGGCGCCTTCTTCGTCCATGTCAATGTGGGCAATATCGGCTTCAGCGCTGGCCAGGGCCGCTGCAACACGCGCCAGCACACCTTTGCCGTTGGTGACCGTGACAGAGATTTCGGTCTCAAACGCGCGCGTCATCTCGTCGGCCCATTCGACCTCGATGAAACGTTCGGCATCCTTGTTCTGCAATTTCTTCGCCACCGGGCATTCTTTTTGGTGCGCCACCAGGCCTTCGCCCCGGCCCAGGTAACCGACGATGGCATCGCCCGGAAGCGGGCGGCAACACGTGGCGAATTTGACCGACGCGTTTTCGCTGCCGTCGAGTGTGAGAACGCCTTGTGTGGGCAATTCGCCTGTGGTGAAACGTTCACGCGTCAACAAGAGCGCGTCGGGTTTGTCGCCTTTTTCGGCCAGCAAGGTGATCAAGCGCTTGGCCACAATCACGGCGATGCGTTTGCCCAGGCCAATGTCGATCAACAATTCGGCCCGTGTGCGGCTGCCGGTGAATCGCAACAGTTTGTCCCAAACCGGCGCGTAGGCCGGGTCATCGCCCGGGAAGCGCTCAAACCCTTCGGCGCGCAGGGCCTGTGAGAGCAAACGCTCGCCCAGGTTTTGCGATTCCACGTGCTCCATGGTCTTGAGGTGGTGGCGGATTTTCGAACGCGCCCGCGCGGTGCGTACAAAACCCAGCCAGGCCGGGTTGGGTGTAGACGTGGGCGAGGTGACAACCTCCACCACATCGCCGTTTTTAAGCTCGCTGCGCAGGGGCGCCGGCTCGCCGTTGATGCTGGCAGCGACGGTGCGATCACCCACATTGCTGTGGATGGCGTAGGCGAAATCGACCACCGTGGCGCCACGCGGCAAGGCCAGAATCTGGCTTTTTGGCGTGAAGACATAAACCGCATCGGGGAACAGGTCGACCTTGACGTGGTCCCAGAACTCGGCGGCATCGCCAGTTTCGTTCTGGATGTCCAGCAGCGACTGCAACCACTGGGTGCCCAATCTTTCGGCGGCAGCCGCATCGGCACTGCTGACCTTGTACAGCCAATGCGCCGCGACACCCGACTCGGCCACTACATGCATGGCCTGGGTGCGCAGCTGGAACTCGACGTTCACGCCCGATGGCCCGACCAGCGTGGTGTGCAGGGACTGGTAACCGTTGACCTTGGCAATCGCGATGTGGTCCTTGAACTTGCCTGGAACCGGTTTGTAAAGCTGGTGCAGGGTGCCCAGCGCGGTGTAACAGTCTAGGGTGGACGGCACGATGATGCGAAACCCGTAGATGTCGGTCACCTGGGCAAAACTCAGGTGTTTCTCCTGCATCTTGCGGTAAATCGAATGCAGGGACTTCTCGCGCCCTGAAATGCGGATGGCCATGCCCGCCGAGCCAAAAGCGCCTTCCACCTCCACCCGCACTTTGTCGATCAGGTCGCGCCGGCGGCTTCGGGCGCGCGCCACGGCCTTGGTCAATACCTCGTAACGCCAGGGTTTGAGGTGTTTGAAGGAGAGCTCCTGCAACTCGCGGTAAGTCTGGTTCAGGCCCAGCCGGTGCGCGATGGGAGCGTAAATTTCCAGGGTTTCCGAGGCGATGCGGTGCCACTTCTCACGCGGCGCGTCGGACAGTGTGCGCATGTTGTGGGAGCGGTCGGCCAGCTTGATCAGGATCACGCGCACGTCACGCGCCATGGCCAACAGCATTTTTCGGAACGACTCGGCCTGGTTTTCCTCGCGGGTGTTGAAGTGCAGGCGGTCCAGCTTGGTCAGCCCGTCCACCAGCTCGGCCACCGGCGAGCCAAACCGCTCCACCAACTCGGGCTTGGTCACGCCGCAGTCTTCAATGGCGTCGTGCAGGAGCGCGGCCATCAGGGCCTGGGCATCGAGTTTCCAGTCGGCGCATTGGGCGGCCACGGCGATCGGGTGCGTGATGTACGGCTCGCCGCTGTTGCGCAACTGGCCCAGGTGGGCCTCGTCGGCAAATTTGTAGGCCAGGCGCACTTCCTGGATGTCGGGTGCCGAGAGGTAGTCCAGCTTGGCGGTCAATCCGGCAAAACTGGCGGCGGCAGCGTTGGCGGCAGCCGGGCTGGGGCGTGCCGCAGCGGCCCGTTTACCCGGCGCGCGGGCGGGCGGGTTTGGCGGTGAATCGGCGGATTTGAGAGCGCTGCCCATGGTGCGAATATAGCTGCCCGCTGAAGGATTCAGTCCGTTTGCGGGAATGCCAATAAAAAAGCACCGCAAGCGGTGCTTTTGATGTACCCGGGCAGGGGCCGCAATGCCGGCCCTTAGAGAGGCACTTTCTTCAACATTTCGATGCCGATCTTACCGGCTGCAATTTCCCGCAGAGCGGTCACGCCCGGCTTGTTTTTGCTCTCGATTTTCGGCGTATGGCCTTGACTGAGCATGCGCGCGCGGTAAGTGGCCGCTAACACCAGCTGGAAACGGTTGGGAATTTGCGCAAGGCAGTCTTCAACGGTGATACGGGCCATAAAAATCCTCTAAAAACGACGCTTAAACAGTGCGGGTGAAGCAGGAAGACCCGGGCGGCAGTCAGGGAATGCCCAAAGTCTTGAACGTGTCGGCCCGGGCGCGCCGCTGGGCCGAAAACTTGAGCCTTTGGGCGTGGACCACGGCCTTGAGGTCAAACAGGGCGCGGTCGAACAACTCATTGATTATAACGAAGTCGAACTGGGCGGCCTGTGCCACCTCGGCGGCGGCATTGGTCAGGCGCCGCTCAATGACGTCCGGCGCATCTTCGGCGCGGCGCAGCAGGCGGGCGCGCAACTCCTCCCAGCTCGGGGGCAGGATGAAAATGGCCACAGCATTGCTGAAGATTTTCTTGATCTGGATGGCGCCCTGGTAGTCGATCTCCAGCACCACGTCGCCACCCTGGGCAATGCGCTCCTCGATCGCCTGGCGCGAGGTGCCATATCGCTCCCCATGCACGTGGGCCCATTCGACAAAGGCGTCGGCCTGCACCATGGATTCAAAGGTTTCAGGAGTAACAAAGTAATATTCCCGGCCATGTTTTTCCTGCCCGCGCGGCGCGCGTGTGGTGTGTGAGACCGACAGCTGAACCCGCGAATCCAGTTCCATCAAAGCCTTGACCAGGCTGGATTTGCCGGCCCCGCTGGGAGCGGCCACTACAAACAAGTTGCCGGGATAGTCCATGAATTCCCTATGAGGATAAGCGAACAAGTGCGAGAGCCAGTTTTTGCGCCGGGCCGCCCCAAGCAAAAACGCCACCCCCCCGGGGGGCAGGGAGCCACACGCAGTGGGCGACCGTGGGGGCCAGTTTCTGCGCCGGGCCGCCCCAAGCAAAAATGCGCCCCCTCGGGGGGCAGCGACCCGCGCAGCGGTGGAGCGTGGGGGCCATATTCATTCAATGTTCTGCACCTGCTCGCGCATTTGCTCGATCAGAACCTTCATGTCGACGGAAATGTGCGTCAACTCCAGCGCGGCGGATTTCGAACCCATGGTGTTGGCTTCCCGGTGCAGCTCCTGGATCAAAAAATCCAGGCGTTTGCCGATTTCGCCGCCCTTTTTCACCAGGCGCTCGATCTCGTCCAGGTGCGAACTGAGCCGCGTCACTTCTTCGGCCACATCGATGCGGATGGCGAAGGCGGTGGCTTCGGTCAAGGCGCGCTCCTGAGCCATTTGCGTTGAAATGTTGCTCTCGCCCAAGGCCAGCGCTTCATTCCAACGCTCCAGAAAACGCTGGCGCTGCTGCGCCACCAGCTCGGGTACCAGTGGCACGACTTTGTTGGCAAGCAGCCGCAGCTGCCCGGTGTGACCCTGCAGCATCTGGGCCAGGCGGTCGCCCTCCCGTTGGCGCGCTGACAACAAATCCTTCAGCGCGCGTTCGGCCAGGGGCAGGATGATGCCGCTCCAGTCGCGGTTGAGGCCCTGTTCGGATTGGGCCAGGCGCACCACGTCGGCCACGCTCAGGGCGCCGGCGTCTGGCAGCCAGGCGCGCACGTTGTCCTGCAGGGCGTTGAGCCGCTGCAATTGTTTGGGCGTAGGCTCGTTGACCGAGGCCGAGGCGCTGTCGATGCTGAAGGCCCGCACTTCGATCTTGCCGCGCTTGAGTTTGGCGGTGAGCAATTCACGCATGGCTGTTTCATGCTGGCGCAGGTCTTCCGGCAGGCGGAACGACAAGTCCAGAAAGCGGCTGTTGACGGCGCGGATTTCAAGCCCCAACTGGGCGCCGCCGGGGCCTGGGGCGCCGGAATCGGAACCCGCTTTGGTGGCGCTGTGTTGGGCACTGGCGTAACCAGTCATGCTGTAAACTGGCATGGAGACCTGTCAGGTTGAATTGGGTTGAAAAACGGGCAGATCGGTCCGCTTTTGCACCGGCCGGGTCGTCAGGCTGCGCAAACAGGGCCGATCCAAAAACACAAGCAATTTTATGTCGAAGGCAAAACCAGCTCCATTACCGCCGGACACCATGATCGGCGGCTACCGCATTGTCCGCAAAGTGGCGGCGGGCGGCTTTGGTGTGGTCTATCTCGCCGAAGACGCTGAAGGCCAAAAGGTTGCCGTCAAGGAATACCTGCCCTCTTCGTTGGCGTCACGGGAAGTTGGCATGTTGGCGCCGCAGGTGCCGCCAGAAAAACTCTCGCTCTACCGCCTGGGCCTGAAAAGTTTTTTTGAAGAGGGCCGCTCTCTGGCGCAGATCTCCCACCCCTCGGTGGTGAGCGTGATGAATTTCTTCCGCGAGAACGAAACCGTCTACATGGTGATGAACTACCTGGAAGGCGCGAGCCTGCAGGATTTCATCATCACGGCGCGTGACCTCAAACAGCAAAAAGTGTTCCGCGAGTCGACCATCCGCTCGCTGTTTGACGAAATCCTGCGCGGCCTGCGTATCGTGCACCAGCACAAGATGCTGCACCTGGACATCAAGCCGGCCAATATTTTTGTGACCGACGACAACAAGTCCGTGTTGATTGATTTCGGCGCGGCGCGTGAGGTGCTCTCCAAAGAAGGCAACTTCATCCGCCCGATGTACACGCCCGGCTTCGCCGCCCCCGAGATGTACCGCCGCGACTCCACCATGGGCCCGTGGACCGATATTTACGCTATTGGCGCCTGCATCTACGCCTGCATGCAGGGCTACCCGCCCAATGAAGCGCCACAGCGCACCGACAAAGACCGAATCGCTGTCGCGCTGGCGCGCCTGCGCGGTGTCTACTCCGACAACCTGATCGAAGTGGTCGAGTGGTGCATGTCGCTCGATGCCCTGTCGCGTCCGCAGTCGGTGTTTGCCCTGCAGAAGGAACTCAGCCGCGAAGGCGAGCGGCGCTACACCAAGCTGTCGGTGGGTGAGAAGGTGCGCATGCAGTTTGACACCATGGTCACCGACACCAAAAAGAACATCAAAAACGCGTCCGCATTTGGAAACCGCGCCAAATGAAATTTTCGGTTTTCCAACTCAGCCGGCGCGGCAACCGCCAGAAGAACGAAGACCGGATGGGCTACTGCTACACGCGGGGCTCGGGCCTGTTCTTGCTTGCCGACGGCATGGGCGGCCACCCGGAAGGGGAAGTCGCGGCGCAACTGGCTTTGCAAACCATTTCAGCCATGTACCAGAAGGCGGCCACGCCGCTGATCGAAGACGTGCAGGGGTTTTTGTCAGACGCCGTCATGGCTGCGCACCGGCAAATCCTGCGTTACGCGCTGGACCGTGGCATGGCCGACACGCCCCGCACCACCGTGGTCGCCGCGCTGGTTCAGGAGGGCGCCCTGAGCAGCGTGCATTGCGGAGATTCGCGCCTGTACATGGTGCGCTCGGGCGAAATGGTGAGCCGCACACGCGACCATTCCTACCAGGAGCAGCGCCACGTCTTGCCGCAGGGCAGCGTGTTGCCGTTCAACGGCAACCGCAACATCCTGTTCACCTGCCTGGGCTCGCCGACCAAACCGATCATCGACATCAAGGGGCCGGTGCCGCTGCAGGAGGGCGACCGCATTTTGTTGTGCTCAGACGGTTTGTGGAGCAGCGTGCCCGACGCCGACATCCTGCAGCACATTGCGGCCCGCCCGATTCCCGTTTCGGTGCCCGAGCTGGTCGATGTTGCGCTGAAAAAAGCCAAGGGCGCCAGCGACAACGTCACCGTGATCGCTTTCGAATGGGAAACACCCGCGGACGCTGCGCAGACCCCGGCTGACATTTCCACCGACGATATTCTGGATGGCGGTTTTGCCTCAACCCTTCAGATCGACCCCATGGACGCTGAATTGGCCGACCTTGACGATATGGATGAGGCTGCGATTGAGCGCTCCATCGCCGAGATCAACGACGCCATCAAACGTTCTGCGGCACGCAAAGGCTGATCCCTTCGCCATTCTGGCCGCTGCCTGTCCACCATTTTCACGGGTTCCCGACATGACTGATTTCCTGCGTGCCGGCGCGCGCGCCGCCAATGCCCTGCGTGCGGTGCGCATCACGCGCAACTACACCATACACGCCGAAGGTTCGGTGTTGATCGAATTCGGCAACACCAAGGTCCTGTGCACCGCGTCTGTTGAGGAGCGTGTGCCGCCGCACAAGCGCGGCAGCGGCGAAGGTTGGGTCACCGCCGAATATGGCATGTTGCCGCGAGCCACACACACCCGCAGCGACCGCGAGGCCGCGCGCGGCAAACAAAGCGGGCGCACGCAGGAAATCCAGCGCCTCATTGGCCGCTCGATGCGCGCGGTATTCGATCTCAATTTGCTGGGTGAGCGCACCATCCAGCTGGACTGTGACGTGCTTCAGGCCGATGGCGGCACCCGCACCGCCAGCATCACCGGCGCGTATGTGGCCGCAAAGGATGCGGTGGACAAACTGTTGGCCAGCGGAAAAATCCAGAAATCTCCCATCACCGCACAGGTCGCCGCCATCTCGGTGGGCATTGTCCAGGGCACGCCGCTGCTGGACCTCGAATACACCGAAGACTCGGCGTGCGACACCGACATGAATGTGGTGATGACCGGCGCTGGCCACTTCGTTGAGGTGCAGGGCACGGCAGAAGGCGCCGCGTTTTCGCGCGAGGAGATGAATGCCCTTTTGGCGCTGGCTGAAAAAGGCATTGGTGAACTGATGGTCTTGCAACGCCAGTGACGGGGAATGAAACTCGTTTTGGCTTCCAACAACAAGGGGAAACTGGCCGAACTGCGCGCCATGTTTGCGCCGCTGGGTGTCGAACTGGTCAGTCAGGGCGAGCTGGGCATTCCCGAAGCGCCGGAGCCGCATCGCACCTTTGTTGAAAACGCGCTGGCCAAGGCCCGGCATGCCGCGCAATGCAGCGGCCTGCCCGCCGTGGCCGATGATGCCGGCCTGTGCGTGGACGCCTTCAACGGCCTGCCCGGTGTCGACACCGCGTTTTATGCGACCCAGTTTGGTTACGCCAAGGGCGACGACAACAATGTGACCGCGCTTCTCGAACAAATGAAGGGCATCCGAAACCGGCGTGCAGCCCTGGTCAGCACCCTGGTGGCCGTGCGCCACCCGCTGGACCCGGAGCCGCTGATCGCTGTCGGGCGCGCGGTGGGGGAAGTTGCCGAACAGCCTGCGGGCATGAACGGTTTCGGGTTTGATCCGGTGATGTGGATCCCCGCAGAGGGAAAAACCTTTGCCGAGTTGCCGGTGGACATTAAAAACAGCATCAGCCACCGCGGCCAGGCGGCACGGGTGATGGTGGGGCTGATGCAGGCTCACTGGTTGCTTGCCGGGAACTGATGTGATCCCGATCAGGCCTGACGAAAACGGCCAGCGCGTGGGCCCGCTGCCTGACATCGAGCATTACATGCGCCCAGGCACGCTGCAACTGGCGGCCTTGCCGCCCCTCTCGCTGTACATCCACCTGCCTTGGTGCCTGAAGAAATGTCCGTATTGCGATTTCAATTCGCACGAGATGGATCCCGCCAACCTGCCCGAGCAAACTTACCTGGACGCACTGCTGGCCGACCTGGACGCCGCCCTGCCGCTCATCTGGGGCCGCCCGGTGCACAGCATCTTCATTGGCGGCGGCACCCCCAGCCTGTTTTCGCCCGCATCGATTGACCGCCTGCTGGGTGACGTGCGGGCGCGCCTGCGCCTCATGCCGGATTGCGAAATCACGCTGGAAGCCAACCCTGGCACGTTTGAGAAAGACCGCTTTCGCGCCTTCCGGTTGGCCGGCGTCACGCGCCTGTCAATCGGTGTGCAAAGTTTCAACGACGCCAGCCTCAAGGCGCTGGGCCGCGTGCACGACGCCGCGCAAGCGGTCGCCGCCGTGGAGGAGGCCGCGCAGGCGTTCGACACTTTCAACCTTGACCTCATGTATGCCTTGCCCGGCCAGACGCTCGAGGCCCTGGCGCAGGATGTGCAAACCGCCTTGAAACTTTCGCCGCCGCACATTTCCATCTACCACCTGACGATCGAGCCCAATACCCTGTTCGCCAAATACCCGCCAGTGGTGCCGCCCGACGACACCGCCTACGAGATGCTGGACCTGATCACCGACATGACCGGCGCTGCCGGCCTGCAGCGTTATGAAGTGTCGGCGTATGCGCGCGAAGGCCACCGCTGCTGGCACAACCTCAACTACTGGCAGTTTGGCGACTACCTGGGGCTCGGCTCAGGCGCCCACAGCAAGCTGAGTTTTGCGCACCGCGTCCATCGGCAGGTGCGGTTTCGCGACCCGCGCGTGTACATGGAACGTGCGCGCCAGGGGAACTGCGTGGCGCAAGACACGGAGGTGCCGCGCGGCGACTTGCCGTTCGAGTTCATGCTCAATGCGCTGCGCCTGAAAAACGGCTTCGCCCTGCCGCAATTTACCGAGCGCACCGGACTGGCGCTCACGGCGATTCAAAAGGGGTTGGACGAGGCCGAGAAAAAAGGCCTGATCGAGAGGGACTTTGCGCGGGTGTTGCCCACTGCGCGGGGTTTTGATTTCTTGAACGACCTCCAGGCGCTGTTTCTGCCCTGAAGGCTGGCTGGAGGTTTGGGCGCTACACCACCCCTAAATTGGCGGGCTGCGTGCCGGCAAACAGGGAGGCGCTTTCGCTGCCTTGGAAGTCGGGCGCCTCCGGCCAGACCTGGCCTTCAATTTGCACCGTGGCTGCAAAGTCGGCCTCGCTGGAAGCGGTGCCCGTGTCTTCCCCTTGCACGACCTGAACCGTGTCCACGAACGCCTGCGTTGGTTGATCTGCCATGGTCGCCCCTCCAAAATTTCGGTTGACTGCGCCAGTCTAGCAACAACTGGCACGCTTGACCACTGCCAATATGTATCTGTGCCAATGTGTATCTGGCGGAAGCTGTGAGATTCGAACTCACGGAGGGGATAAACCCTCGCCGGTTTTCAAGACCGGTGCCTTAAACCGCTCGGCCAAGCTTCCGTGGGCTGTATTTTAACGGCGCACACCGGATTTCTGATTTTAACTAATAGTTAACATGGGTGTTAATTATTGATCCAAAAAACACCACAAATCAATAATTTATGCAAATATCGGCCATCAAGTCACGTATCTATTGAATACATTGCTATATTAATAATAGCAAACCGGCCGCAGCGGCCAAACCATGCTGGCCGGTCAGACGGCAGCCAGCATGCCGCGTTGTTCAATAAATGCCACCACTTCCCGCAAGCCGACCAGCGTTTTCAGGTTGGTCATCACAAACGGCTTCAATCCTTTGGCGGTGGTTCGCATGCGCCGCGTGTCGGCTTCCATCACGGCCAGGTCTGCGCCCACATAAGGCGCGAGGTCGGTTTTGTTGATGACAAACAGGTCGCTCTTGGTGATGCCTGGGCCGCCTTTGCGCGGGATTTTTTCGCCGGCTGCGACGTCGATCACATAAATCGTCAGGTCCGAGAGTTCGGGGCTGAAGGTGGCGGCCAGGTTGTCGCCGCCGCTTTCAATGAAAACGATGTCGGCGTCGGGGAAGTCTTCGAGCATGCGGTCGATGGCTTCGAGGTTGATGGAGGCGTCTTCGCGGATGGCGGTGTGCGGGCAGCCGCCGGTCTCTACGCCCATGATGCGTTCGGCCGCCAGCGCGCCGCTCACTGTGAGGATGCGCTGGTCTTCCTTGGTGTAGATGTCGTTGGTGATGGCGACCAGGTCGTATTGGTCCCGCATGGCCTTGCACAACATTTCCAGCAGCGTGGTTTTGCCGGAGCCGACCGGTCCGCCGATGCCGACGCGCAAGGGTGGGAGTTTTTTGCTGCGGTTTTTGATGTGGTGAAAACTCATGATCTGAACAGCCGTGAATATTGGGTTTCGTGTTGCGCGGACCGGATCGCCAGCATGGGCGAAAAGGCCTGGCGGTCGCCATCATCGGCAAGCGAAAGGGCATGGTCAATCGCTGCGGGGATTTCGGCGCTGAGGGCTGACAGGATCCGCTGCCCGGCGCTTTGTCCGAGCGGCACCGATTTGATGGCCGCCTGTGTCATGTTTTCGGCCCAGCCAAACGCAAAGGCCAGCAGGCAGTCACGCACGGCGGCTTGTGTGCCTGCGGCTGCGAGCGCAAAGGCCACGGGGTAGGTCGGCTGCATCTGCGCGCAGGCCTCAATCTGTGCGGCGCTGGCGGTGGTGTGGTTGCGCAGCCATTCCAGCAGCGAGCGGCCCATCTGCTCGGTTTGCGCGCGCAACTCGCTGGTTTCGCGGGTTTGCAGCACCCAGGCGTTGAGCGAGGCCACGCGAAGGGGGTCGCCCCCGCGCCAGGCGGTGACGGCCTGTGCCACCACGGCCAGGTCCGCGCGTGCCAGGCTGAGGTGCAGCTGATCCACCAGCCATGCCCCCGCAGCGGATTCGGTCGCGTTTTCGGATTGATCGACAAAGGCCTCCAGCCCTTCCGAATACGAGAAGCCGCCAATCGGCAAAGCTGGCGAAGCCAGCCACATTAATTGCATCAAGCTGGAATCAAGCAAGGCGGCCTGCGCTTCAGTGGGTGTGGCCGTGGTCGCCGTGATGATCGTGGTGGCTGTCATGCCCGTGGCTGTGCGTCTCGCTGTGCGCGGCATGTGCGTGCCCGCCCGGGGAGTATGCGCCGCTTTCGGGCTCAAAGGCCTCGTCGGCCGCCTGCACGATCAAATGCATGGCGCGCAGCAGGTCAGCCAGCACGTGGTCAGGTTCGATCTTCAGGTGGTCGGGCTTGAGCTCGATCGGCACATGGCGGTTGCCCAGGTGATAGGCCGCGCGGATCAGGTCAAACGGCGAGCCGTGTTCGGTGCAATGGGTGATGCGCAGTACCGGTTGGTGTGCGGCAATCACCCGGACAAGCGAGCCGTCTTCGGCCACCAGCACGTCCCCGCCCCGCGCCACCGAGCCGCGCGCCAGGAAGACGCCCAGTTGCCGGCCTTGCGAATCGATGGCGTCAAAACGGCTTTTCTGGCGTACGTCCCAGTCGAGTTCCAGCGCGGCGGCGCGTTTGAGCAGCACGGGCGCAAGGCCCTTGCCTTGCGGCATGAGTTTGTTGACGGTGAGCATGGGGTGTTTGGCAGGGGCCTTGCAAAAGCAGGTGTTACACGGGATAATATAACAATTGTTATAACTTGCGCAATAACCCATCCAGGAGCCCGCCATGTCCGCACTCAAACTGACCCAAATCGGCAACTCGGTAGGGGTGATTCTGCCCAAGGAAATTTTGGCGCGCCTGAAGGTTGGCAAAGGAGACACTGTTTTTGTGACGGACGCGGTGAATGGTGTCATGTTGACACCCTACGATCCCGAGATCGAAGAACAACTCAAACTGGGCCGGGAGTTCATGCATACCTACCGTGACACGTTCCGTCAATTGGCTAAATGAGCGAATGGAAATGGGTCAATCGCCAGGTGCTGCTGCTTCTGCACGACGAAAGTCTGGCTGAACACGGCGGCGCGATCGGAATTCGCGATGAAGGGCTGCTCGATTCCGCATTGAACCGACCTGTTAATTTGGCGCTTTACGAAGCCCCTGACATTGCCAGCTTGGCGGCATCTTATGGGCTTGGCTTGGCCAAGAACCATGCCTTTGTGGATGGCAACAAACGCGCCGCATTTTTGGCGGTTGGCCTGTTTTTGGCCGTCAATGGCCACCGACTTCACGCTACGCAGGCGGACGCTACTTTGACGATGCAGGACGTCGCGGCTGGACAGCTTTCGGAGGCTGATTTCGCGCAATGGATTCGAAGCCACCTGAGGCCCGTTGAGAAGGTGCGATAACAGTGAATGTATGCGCTGCTAAAACAAAAAATACCGCTGCGCCATGGGCAGGCTGGTGGCCGCCTCGCAGGTGAGCAACTGGCCATCGGCGCGCACCGCGTAGGTTTGCGCGTCGATTTCCATCTTGGGCAGGTAACTGTTGTGGATCATGTGCTGCTTGCGCACGGCGCGAATGTCTTTGACGGCGCTCAAGGTTTTGGCCAGGCCAAAACGCTCCTTGATGCCGGCGTTCAAGCCGGCTTTGGACACAAAGGTGAGTGAACCGCGCGAGACCGCGCCGCCAAAAGCGCCGAACATCGGCCGGTAGTGCACCGGTTGCGGCGTCGGGATGGAGGCATTGGCGTCGCCCATCGCCGCCAGCGCGATGAAGCCGCCTTTCAAGACCAGCGCCGGTTTGATGCCGAAAAGCGCCGGTTTCCACACCACCAGGTCGGCCCATTTGCCCACCTCGATGCTGCCGACTTCATGCGCGATGCCGTGGGCGATGGCCGGGTTGATGGTGTATTTGGCGATATACCGCACGGCGCGGAAGTTGTCGTTGCGCGGGTTGTAGCTGGCGCTCTCCAACGCATCCACATGTTTTCCGTCGGACGGTTTCAGCCAGCCGCGCTGCTGCTTCATCTTGTGCGCTGTTTGCCAGGTGCGGATGATGACTTCACCCACGCGCCCCATGGCCTGGCTGTCGCTGCTCATCATGCTGATGGCGCCCAGGTCGTGCAACACGTCTTCGGCGGCGATGGTTTCCTTGCGGATGCGGCTTTCGGCGAAGGCCAAATCTTCGGCGATGCCCGGGTCCAGGTGGTGGCAGACCATCAGCATGTCCACATGTTCGTCCAGCGTGTTGACGGTGTAGGGCATCGTCGGGTTGGTGGAGCTGGGCAGAAAATTCGCCTCGCCCACCACGCGCAGGATGTCCGGCGCATGGCCGCCCCCGGCGCCTTCAGTGTGGAAGGCGCAAAGCCCCCGGTCCCGGGTGGCGGCAATGGTGTTTTCAACGAAACCGGACTCGTTCAGGGTGTCTGAATGGATCGCCACCTGCACGTCGGCTTCGTCCGCCACGTCCAGGCAATTGCCGATGGCGCTGGGTGTGGTGCCCCAGTCTTCGTGCAGTTTGAGGCCGATCACCCCGGCGTTGATTTGTTCGTGCAAGGCGGCAGGCAAGGAGGCGTTGCCTTTGCCCAGAAAGCCGAGGTTCATCGGGAACGCATCGGCCGCCTGCAACATGCGTTCGATGTTCCACGGCCCGGGCGTGCAGGTGGTGGCGAACGTGCCGGTGGCCGGCCCGGTGCCACCGCCGAGCATGGTGGTGACACCGCTGGCCAGGGCTTCGTCAATCTGCTGCGGGCAGATGAAATGGATGTGTGAGTCGATGCCCCCCGCCGTGACGATGGCGCCTTCACAGCTGATGATCTCCGTGCCGGGGCCAATGACGATGTCCACACCCGGCTGCACATCCGGGTTGCCGGCTTTGCCGATGGCCGCGATGCGCCCGCCCTTCAAGCCAATGTCGGCCTTGACGATGCCCCAGTAGTCGAGGATCAACGCGTTGGTCATCACACAATCGACGGCGCCCCCGGCCTCTGGGCCGCTTCCTGTGCCATTTCTTGTGCGTTGGGATTGCGCCATGCCATCGCGGATGGTTTTGCCACCACCGAATTTCACCTCTTCGCCATAACTGCCGGCACGCAGCGTGTAGTCGGCCTCGACTTCAATCAGTAAATCGGTGTCGGCCAGGCGAACCCGGTCGCCCACCGTGGGGCCAAAAATTTCTGCGTAGGCGCGCCGTCCGATGGTGGCCATGGTTAAAGCGCTCCTTGTGTCATGCCGCGAAAGCCATAAACGATGCGCGCGCCCGAAAAATCAACCAACTCAACCGTGCGTTGTTGCCCCGGCTCAAAACGCACCGCCAGGCCAGAGGCGATGTTCAGCCGCATGCCGCGCGCGGCGTCCCGGTCAAAGGAGAGTGCCCCGTTGGTTTCAGCAAAGTGGTAGTGCGAGCCCACCTGGATCGGGCGGTCGGCGGTGTTTTGCACCACGATCGAGAGCGTGCGCCGGCCGGCATTGAGGACATGGTCAGGGCCGTCAAACGGAAGGATTTCGCCGGGTGTCATGGTGCTTGGAAGTTGGGTGAGGGTGCGCTGTGCGCAGCAATCAAAGAATAGGTTGGTGCACGGTCACCAGCTTGGTGCCGTCCGGGAAAGTGGCTTCCACCTGGATGTCGGGAATCATCTCGGCGATGCCGTCCATCACGTCGTGGCGCGTGAGGATGGTACGGCCTTCGCTCATCAGTTGCGCCACCGTTTTGCCGTCGCGCGCACCCTCCATTACCGCTGCGCTGATGAAGGCAATGGCCTCGGGGTAGTTGAGCTTGAGCCCACGCGCTTTGCGCCGCTCGGCCAAGAGGGCCGCCGTGAACAAAAGCAGCTTGTCTTTTTCGCGCGGGGTGAGTTCCATGGTCGGGTGGTGTGTTCCTTGAATGCGATTGTGATGCAAATGCCATGCCCGGGTTTGGGCGGTTATGCACGGTATTGCAGCGCCTTCGCCATGTCAATCTGGTGCGTACACACGCAGCACGCACTATTTTGGAGCGCGATCAACGGGTTTGGCGAGGCCGCCAAAGGCCTGGGGGCTGGCACGGCGCTTGCAACGATGCAAGCAGATCCGCTCTGGGTCCATTCATTCACTCACTTTGGAGAATTCACATGAATCGTCGAGGAACATTGAAGTCACTGAGCGCGTCCATCGCGCTGGGGCTGGGTTTGGCCAGCGTCACCGTGGTGCAGGCGCAAACCGGCGGCACAATCAAGGTGGGCATCTTGCACAGCCTCTCGGGCACCATGGCCATTTCAGAAACCGTGTTGAAAGACACGGTGCTGATGGCGATTGACGAAATCAACGCCAAAGGCGGCGTGATGGGTAAAAAGCTCGAGCCAGTGATTGTGGACCCGGCCTCCAACTGGCCTCTTTTCGCGGAAAAAACCAAACAATTGCTCGGCCAGGACAAAGTTGCGGTGATCTTCGGCTGCTGGACCTCGGTGTCGCGCAAGTCGGTGTTGCCCGTGGTGGAAGAGATGAATGGCCTCTTGTTCTACCCCGTGCAGTACGAAGGTGAAGAGTTGTCCAAAAACGTGTTTTACACCGGTGCCGCGCCCAACCAGCAAGCCATTCCGGCGGTGGATTATTTGATGAGCAAAGACGGCGGCGGCGCCAAACGCTGGGTGCTGCTGGGCACCGACTATGTCTACCCGCGCACCACCAACAAAATCCTGCGCGCCTACCTCAAGAGCAAAGGTGTGAAAGACACCGACATCGACGAAAAATACACCCCATTTGGCCATTCGGACTACCAGACCATCGTGGCCGATGTGAAGAAGTTTTCTGCTGGCGGCAAGACGGCCGTGGTTTCCACCATCAACGGCGATTCCAACGTGCCCTTCTACAAAGAGTTGGGCAACGCGGGCCTGAAAGCCAAAGACGTGCCGGTGGTCGCCTTCTCGGTGGGTGAAGAAGAACTGCGCGGGGTTGACACCAAACCGCTGGTTGGCCACCTAGCGGCGTGGAACTATTTCCAGTCGATCAAAAACCCGACCAACGACGCCTTCATCAAGAAGTGGAGCGACTACGCCAAGGCCAAGGGCATTGCCGGCCACAAAGACAAGGCGCTGACCAACGACCCGATGGAAGCCACCTACATCGGCATCAACATGTGGAAACAGGCTGTGGAGAAAGCCAAATCCACCGACACCGACAAAGTCATTGCCGCCATGGCTGGCCAGACCTTCAAGGCGCCCAGCGGCATTACCTCCACCATGGACGCCAAGAACCACCACCTGCACAAGTCGGTGTTTATTGGTGAAGTCAAGGCCGACGGCCAGTTCAACGTGGTCTGGAAGACGCCCGGCCCGGTGAAAGCCAAACCCTGGAGCCCGTACATCGAAGGCAATGACAAGAAGCCTGACGAGCCGGCGAAAATGGTGATGGCCAAGAAGTAAGCCGGCATCGGGTTGACGCAGCGTTGCTGCGCAACCGTTGGGGTATCGAAAATGCCCGTGCTGGGCGGCAAGGCGTGCAGCACGGGCTTTCTTTTGTCTGCTCAAATGGGGCGTTCGCGCCATGTTGCTTCGCAAACTATTTTTTCCCGCTGTGCTCTTGCTGGTCGCCAATGCCCAGGCATTGACGAACAAAGACGCCGTGGGCATCGCCTTCGGGGAAGACACCGATACACGCATTGAAGCCTTGGGCCAAGCTGTGACGGCGGCCGACGACAAAACCGCAGCCTTCCTCAAAGCCCTCGCCGACGATGCCGTAAAAACCGCCGAAGGCAAGGTCTTCATCGTGCGCGACGGCAAGGGGTTTGACCCGGTCACGGGCGCTGAAGTGGCCTTGCCTGACACCGCCGAGGACGTGATCAACAACAACCGCATGCGTGGTGAGATCGACACCGCACTGGCCTCGCTCAAGCTGTTTTCGAAGGACGACAAGACGCGCGCCGAGGGCATCAAGGCGCTGCAAAACGAGAGCGATGAAGCGAAACTGCCTTTGATTGAAAAGGCTTTCGCAGCCGAACAGAATACACAGCTCAAAGACCAGCTGGGCCTGATCCGCGCGGCCGTGCTGCTCAACAGCGCTGACAAATCCAAGCGCCTGATCGCCGCCACACTGCTGGCCCAAAGTGGTCAGGCCAGCACCAAAACCGTGCTCCTGGAGCGGCTCAAGGTCGAGACCGAACCCGATGTGAAAGCGGCCTTGAGCGCGACCCTGAAAACCGTGGAGGGCGCGCTGGCCTGGGGCGACCGGCTTGGCGCGATGTTCAGCGGCATCAGCCTGGGCTCGATCCTGCTGCTGGTGGCGCTGGGCCTGGCCATCACCTACGGACTGATGGGCGTCATCAACATGGCGCATGGCGAGCTGATGATGATTGGCGCTTACGCCACCTACGTGGTGCAGGGCATTTTCCAGAAGTACCTGCCCGCCTATTTCGACTGGTACCTGCTGGCCTCGGTGCCGGTGGCGTTTCTCGCCTCGGCCTTGATGGGCGCTGCGCTTGAGCGCGGTGTGATCCGGTTCCTCTATGGCCGCCCGTTGGAGACCCTTCTGGCGACCTGGGGCATCAGCCTGATGTTGCAGCAACTGGTGCGCAGCTTTTTTGGCGCGCAAAACGTCGGCGTCGAAAACCCGAGCTGGATGAGCGGCGGCGTGCAGGTGCTGGGAAACCTCTCGCTGCCCTACAACCGTATCATCATCATCGGCTTTGCCTTTGCAGTGCTCGGTGGTGTGGCCTGGCTGATCAGCCGCACCCGCCTGGGGCTGTTTGTGCGGGGCGTCACGCAAAACCGGCCGATTGCCTCGTGCATGGGCGTGAACACCGCGCGGGTCGACACCTACGCCTTCGCGCTGGGCAGCGGCATCGCCGGGCTGGCCGGCTGCGCGCTGAGCCAGGTCGGCAATGTTGGGCCGGACCTGGGCCAGGGTTACATCGTCGACTCCTTCATGGTGGTGGTGCTGGGTGGCGTGGGGCAACTGGCGGGCACGGTTTACGCGGCGCTGGGACTGGGCGTGCTCAACAAGTTCCTCGAAGGTTGGGCCGGCGCTGTGCTGGCCAAGATTGCCGTGCTGGTGTTCATCATCATCTTCATCCAGAAACGTCCGCAGGGCATTTTTGCCATGAAAGGCCGCTCGGCGGAAGCCTGAGCGCCATGACGGAATGACGAAATGACGGAAACCTCGCCAGCAACCGCCGCCCCGTTGGTGTTGCAGCCCACCAGGCCCCTCTTGTCGCGCCACGGCTGGAGCGCCTTCATCGCTGCGCTGATCGTGGTGTGCGCGGTCGCGCCTTTGCTCAATCTGGTGATCCCCAAAGACAGCTTCTTCCACATGAGCGATTACGCCGTGGCGCTGATTGGCAAGATCATGTGTTTCGCCATCTGCGCGCTGGCGATGGATTTGATCTGGGGTTACACCGGCATCCTGTCGCTCGGGCATGGCCTGTTCTTCGCGCTGGGTGGTTACGTGATGGGCATGTATTTGATGCGCCAGATCGGCCGCGACGGCAACTACAAAAGCGATCTGCCAGACTTCATGGTGTTCCTGGACTGGAAGACTCTGCCCTGGCACTGGACGTTTTCCGACAGCTTCGTCGCCACCTTGATCCTGATCGTCGCGGTGCCTGGTGTCGTGGCCTTTGTATTCGGCTACTTCGCCTTCAGGAGCCGCATCAAGGGCGTGTATTTCTCCATCATCACGCAGGCCATGACCTTCGCCGCGATGTTGCTTTTTTTCCGCAACGAGACCGGTTTTGGCGGCAACAACGGCTTCACTGATTTCAAGCGTATTCTGGGCGTCGCGGTGGCTACGCCGTCGATGCGCATGACGCTTTTTGTGGTCACGGGTTTGACCTTGCTCGCTTTCTTCCTGTTTGCCAAATGGCTGGTCGGCAGCAAATACGGGCGCGTGTTGCAGGCCATCCGCGACGCCGAGAGCCGCGTCATGTTTTCGGGTTATTCGCCCTTGGGATACAAGCTCAGCATCTGGGTGATTTCAGCGGTGATGTGTGGCGTGGCGGGCGCCTTGTATGTGCCGCAGGTCGGCATCATCAACCCCGGCGAAATGAGCCCGGCCAACTCGATTGAAATCGCCATCTGGGCGGCGGTGGGCGGCCGCGCCACCTTGATCGGCCCCATCGTTGGCGCGTTCATCGTCAACGGCGCGAAGAGCTGGCTTACCGTCGCGTACCCCGAGTTCTGGTTGTATTTTTTGGGGGCATTGTTCATTGCTGTCACCTTGTATTTGCCCAATGGTGTGGTCGGGCTGGTCAACAAGTTCAGGAGCAAGTCCAGATGACACCTGAGCTGATGGAAGAAGGCGCGCGCCGCCTTGCAACGCGAAAGAAAAAAATCGAAGAAGGCAAAACCGAGTCGGGTGGCCGCTCAGCCGGCATCGGCCGGCTCATCACCTCGCCGGAAGTGGACGTGACGCACGGGCGCATCCTCTACCTCGAAGACGTGAACGTCAGTTTCGACGGTTTCAAGGCCATCAACAACCTCTCACTCGACATCGCCCCGGGCGAACTGCGCTGCATCATCGGTCCCAATGGCGCTGGCAAGACGACCATGATGGACATCATCACCGGCAAGACCCGGCCCGACTCCGGCAAGGTGTTTTTTGGCAGCACGATCGACCTGCTGCGTTACAACGAGCCGCAGATTGCGCAACTCGGCATTGGCCGCAAGTTCCAGAAACCCACCGTGTTCGAACAACTCACGGTGTTTGAAAACCTGGAGCTGGCGCTGAAGACCGATAAAGGCGTGAAGCAGTCGATGCGATTCAGGCTCGACTCGGCGCAGGGCGACCGCCTGCTGGAGGTGCTCAATACCATCCACCTGGCCGACGGCGTCAACGCTCAAGCCGGAACCTTAAGCCACGGCCAGAAGCAGTGGCTGGAGATCGGCATGTTGCTGATGCAAGACCCCAAGCTGCTGCTGCTGGACGAACCGGTGGCCGGCATGACCGATTCGGAAACCGAACGCACCGCCGAGCTGTTTTTGAGCCTCAAAGGCAAACACTCGCTGATGGTGGTGGAGCACGACATGGGTTTCATCAACACCATCAGCGACATCGTTACCGTGTTGTGCGACGGCGCCGTGCTGGCGCAAGGCACCCTGGCTCAGGTGCAGGCGGATGAGCGCGTGATCGAGGTGTACCTTGGACGCTGATCAAATGGCTGTTGCTGCTGTTATTGCGGGAGCCGCGAGAACGGCGAAAACAAGGTCAATCATACCCAATATGGGTATAATTGACGCTGTTTTTCCGGATTTTCCTGTTTTTATAAGATTTTTGGCATTAAAGTCACGTGAAAAGGTCATAGTTTGCTATATAAAATATAGCAAACAGGATGGCGGCTTATCTGAAACGCGAGGTGCCGTGTGCTGAAAGTTCAAGGCATCAACCAGTTCTACGGCGGCTCCCACATCCTGCGGGACGTGGGCCTCAACGCCACCCAAGGCCAGGTCACGGTGGTGCTGGGCCGCAACGGCGTGGGCAAGACGACACTGCTCAAAAGCCTGATGGGACTGGTCGCCATCCAATCCGGCAGCATCGAGTTTGAAGGCCAGCCGATTCACAGGCACACGCCCTACACGCGGGCGCGCGCCGGCATCGGCTTCGTGCCGCAGGGGCGCGAGATCTTCGCCCGCCTCACCGTGGAAGAAAACCTGCGCATGGGCCTGGCCTACAAAAGCGCTGGCACGCCGATTCCGCCCGAACTGTACGAGCTGTTTCCGGTGCTCAAGCAGATGCTCAAGCGCCGCGGCGGCGACCTCTCGGGCGGCCAGCAGCAGCAGTTGGCCATCGCACGGGCGCTGGCGGCCAAGCCGAAACTGATCATTCTGGATGAGCCCACCGAAGGCATCCAGCCCAACATCATCAAGGACATCGGCCGTGTCATCCGTATGTTGGCCGACACCGGCCTGGATGGGCAAAAAGTAGCCGTGTTGCTGGTGGAGCAGTATTACGACTTCGCCAAAGACCTGGCCGACACCTATGTGGTGATGGAGCGCGGCGCCGTCATCGCCAGCGGACCCGGCAGTGCGATGGAAGCCAACGGCGTGCGGCAACTGGTGGCGATTTGACCGTTGCCTATCTGTAACCAATCGCAACGCATTGTGAATTTTGAAAACAAGCGCTAGGATCGGAGCGTGATTGGGTAAAAAATGGCGTGAATTTCCCAACAATTTGAAGCAAATCAGCACCTGAGGGAGGGGTCGTGCAGCCCGGAGACCTGGTCAAGAACGGCAATTGCAACAAATCCGCCATCGCGGTGGCGGCGGCCGCCCTGGTGGCTTCGGTTTTGCTGTTTGGGAGTCCGCCCGCGCGTGCCGCTGACGCTGAAATCGAGGAACTCAAACGCGCTGTCCAGATTCTGCAGACGCAAAACCAGGACCTGATGCGGCGCCTGAACTCGCTGGAAACAAGCCTCCAGGGCGGCCCAGGCTCACGGGCGGCATCGGCGCTGGTGAATGATCCGAACCAGGCGCAACTGCTGCAGCGGGTGCGCGAGCTGGAAATCGGCAAAGCGGCCAATGAGCAGGCGACGCGGCAGATCATCCAGGACTCGCTGGCCAAAACCGGCTCGAAGATCAACGACGCGGTGTCTCTGGGCGGCACGATTGAAATGCTGGTCGGGCGCAGCACCGATTTCTCCAACACCAGCACCGACAGCCTGAAGCTCAACGCGGCCGAGCTTGATCTGGAAATTCAGGTCAACCCCTGGACCTTGGGCAGTTTTGCGCTGCAGTATGTCGACGGTACGGGTGTGCGGGCGGGCTCCGGCGCGGCTTCTGCGGCAGCGCAAAGCGGCGCGATTGACCGCATCAACCTGGATCGCGCCTATTTCACGCTGGGAGACGTTCAAAGGTTTCCGCTGTATTTGCGCCTGGGCAAGCAGCCTTTGCCGTTTGGCACGTCCACAGGTGTGCACCGTGCCGACGTCTTGTCGATTGATTCTCCGCTCACCGTCGAAGCGTTCGAGATGAAAAAAAATGCCGTTGGCCTGGGCTTCGGCCTGCCAACGCCCGTTCCCACCCGCAGCGGGCCCCCGGTGTTTGCGCCGCCAGTCAAGCCACTGCTCTTCAGCCCGCTGGTCGGCCGGTTTGCGCAAGGGCTGGGTTATCGCCCGCCAGTGGCGCGGCCCAAACCACCCAGCGCTTTGCCCGTCAATCCGGAGATGCCGCCGTTTTACGGCAGTGTCTACGTCTACGACAGCTCAGACTCGGGCGCAGCGAGCCGCAGTTTCACCGAGAACATCAACGCGCGCCTGGGCTACCGCACCAGCGGCCACTGCGGCAAACCCTATTCCGAGTTGAGCCATTCGGGCCTGTGTCCGTGGGCGCTGGACCTCAACCTGGACTACAACAGCTCGGTGTTTGACAGCAAATTCCTGGGCAGCGAATACAACACGTTTGCCAACCAGTTTGGCGCCGTCAAGGGCCTCGCGGCAAATGCCAAATTGACACTCGGACGCGTTTCGCTCGTGGGGGAATGGAACGGCGCGACGCAAGCCGCGCAGTTTCTGGACGGCTTGGGCAATCCGGTGGCGATCCAGCCTTCGGCCTGGGCCGTCTCCATGGGGTACCAGTTTGACTGGAACCCGTGGGTGACGGGTATCGGCGCTCAGGGCACCTTTGCCGCCATCAGTTATTCCGAAAGCCGCGGTCTGGCCGGTGTGGCGCTGGTTTCGGGGGGTGCCGCCAGCCGGGTCGGGTTTTTGCCCAAACAGCGCCTGACCATGACCCTGGGTGAATGGCTCGCAGATGGCGTCAAACTGGTTTTTGAATACTCGCTCACCCGCGATTACGCGCCCGCAGAAGGTGGCACGGGCGCGACTGGGCGCGGCCTCTCGGCGGTGCTCAGTTACTCTTGGTAGCGTGCTGATCGGCTTTTTGCAAAACTCCGGTAAAGCGGGTCGCTTCGCGTTTCATTTCTTGCAAACTTTCCGAATTCCGGCAATTCTTGGGCGGTGTGGGACCGTCAATATGCATCGGTAAAATCGCCAAGGGCTAAAACGCGCATTGGTTCACGGCAATGTTGTATCTAAATGTGTCATATGTTTCGTTTTGTATCAATTGATTGACGGTGTCAAACCTGACTGTTAGCGTCGGTTGCAAATTGAAGCGAAAAGAAGCGCTGGCGTTATTGGCCGATTGATCGGCCGGCTTCCGGTCTCCAGGAACTCCCAGTGGGTTCCTGCCTTCCGAAAGACGAAAATTAGGCCAGGATTCAGCAGAGCCAGCCAACCGTCCAGGGAGGGTGCCATGTTGCAAAACGTCATCGATTCCAGCGTGCGCCTTCGGGTAATCGTGATTACTTTGGCAGCGATGTTGCTGGCCGCAGGCCTTTGGCGGCTTCGCGATGTGACGCTGGATGTCATCCCCGAGTTCTCCACCATGTCGCTGCAGGTCAACACCGAAGCGTTGGGCTTGTCCACTGCGGAGGTCGAGTCGCTCATCACTGTGCCGATGGAGGCGGACTTGCTCAACGGCGTGCCGTGGCTTCGCTCCATCGAGTCTGAATCGATCACCGGCCTGTCCTCCATCGAAATGTTCTTCGCGCCGGGCACCGACCTGCTCAAGGCGCGACAGATGGTGCAGGAGCGCCTGGTGCAGGCGCATGCCTTGCCGAATGTGTCGAGTCCGCCGATATTGATGCAACCGGTGTCATCGGCCAGCCGCATCATGAATATTGGCCTGAGTTCGAAGACAGTCTCGCTGATCGACATGTCGGTGCAGGCGCGCTGGAGCATTGTCCCGCGCCTGGTCGGCGTGCAAGGCGTGGCCAACGTGTCGGTGTGGGGCATGCGCAACCGCCAGTTGCAAGTGTTGGTTGACCCAGCCCGTTTGCACAACAAAGGTGTGACGTTGGAGCAAATTGTGAAGACGGCAGGCGAGTCGGTATGGGCTTCGCCGCTGACTTTTTTGAACTCTTCGACTCCTGGTTCCGGCGGCTTCATCGACACGCCCAACCAGCGGCTGGGCGTTCGGCACATATCGCCCACCATTTCGGCCGAGAGTTTTGCCAAGGTGCCGGTGTTTGGCACCTCGGTGTCGCTGGGCGATGTCACCCAGGTGGTGGAAGACAGCCAGCCGCTGATTGGCGATGCGATTCTGCAGGACGGTCCCGGGCTGATGCTGGTGGTTGAAAAGTTCCCCGGCGCCAACACCCTGGATGTGACGCGTGGTGTGGAAAAGGCGCTGGAGGAGCTTCAGCAAGGCATGAAGGGCATTGAGGTGGACACCTCGATCTACCGGCCCGCCAGTTTCATTGAACGCGCCGAGAAGAACCTCGCCATAGCCATCGGGTTTGCCTATCTGCTGTTGTTGCTGGCTCTGTTTGTCCTGATGGGAAGCTGGCGCGCGGCGCTGGTGGCCGCGTTGGCAGTGCCGCTGTCGCTGTTCGCCGCAGGGCTGGTGCTGCACCTGCGCGGCGTCAACGTCAACATGATGGTGGTGGCGGGCCTGTTGCTGGCCGTTGGTGTGGTGGTGGATGATGCCATCCACGATGTGGGGAACATTCTGCGGCGGCTGCGCCAGGCGCGGGACGGCGGAAATACCGCGTCCACCAGCAATTTGATCATTGCCGCAGTGATGGAGGTGCGCCGCCCCATGCTGTATGCCACGCTCATCATCGTGCTTGCCGCCGCGCCGCTTTTCTTCATGGGCGGGGCGTCTGCCGCGCTTTTTGAGCCGCTGGCGTGGTCGTATATTTTGGCCGTCGTCGCGTCGATGGCGGTGGCGTTGGTCGCCACACCGGCGCTGGCGGTGGTGTTGCTGGACGGCGCGCCAACAGCCCTTGACGGCAATGGCTCCAGGCTGTTGGGCCGGCTTCAGGGCGCTTATGACCGTGTCGCCAATGGCGCAACGCGGTCGGTGCTGCCGGCTTTGGCGGTGGCTGCGATTTCCATTCCAGCGGGGTACCTGATCTGGACACAGATGGAGCGTTCTCTGGTGCCCAGCTTCAAGGAAACCGATGTGTTGATCGAGTGGACTGGCGCCACCGGCACGTCTTTGACAGCCATGAGCCGGTCCACCTCAGCGCTGATCAAGGATTTGCGTGCCATCAAAGGTGTGCGCAACGCTGCCGCGCATATTGGGCGCGCGGTGTTGTCAGACGACGCTGCGGATGTCAATTCCGCGGAAATCTGGGTCAACATCGACCCCGCCGCGGACTACGACGACACGATGGACGCGATGCGTGAGGCTATTGCCCAATATCCTGGCATGGCGGGCGAGCTCACCACTTTCCTCTCCAAGCAACTCAGGGGCGCGATCACCGGCGCGGACGATCAAATCACCGTGCGGGTGTACGGCCATGACGTTGGCATCATCCGCGCCAAAGCCGAAGAGATCCGCGGTGTGTTGTCCAAAATTGAAGGCATCCAGAATGCCCGTACGGAAGTACCCGAGGACAAAACAACCATTGAAGTCAAGGTGGACCTCGAAAAGGCCCGGGCCTATGGACTCAAACCCGGCGACGTGCGCCGCGCCGCGTCGTCGATGGTGGCGGGCATCACCGTTGGCGCCTTGTTCGAAGATCAAAAAGTGTTCGACGTGGTGGTGTGGGGTGTGCCTGAAGTGCGCGCCAACCTGGCCACCATCCGCGACATGTTGATTGATGTCGAAACTCCCAAGGGAACGCAGGTGCGGCTGGCCGATGTGGCCGACGTGCGCACGGTTTCCGCCCCGGGCGTGATCCGCCGCCACGGCGTCTCGCGGCGCATCGATATTTCGGCTGAGGTGAATGAAGACTTCGATTTGGGCGCGGTCTCGCGCGAGGCGGCCCGCAAGATCAAGGAAGTCAACTTCCCGTTTGAATACCACGCCCAGGTGCTGGGTGAACATTTCTCGCGCCGGGCGACGCTCAAGTCGCTGGGGAGCTACGTAGCGGGCGCAGCGCTGGTTTCGTTTCTGGTGCTGCAAGCCGCTTTGGGAAGCTGGCGGCTGGCGCTGCTGTCGATCTTCAGTGTTCCGCTGACAGTGTTGGGCTGCCTGGTCGCAGTAGCCATTGGGGGTGGTGAGTTCACCCTGGGTTCTTTGTTGGGCATTGCAGGCGCGATGGCGCTTGCGGCGCGAAACGGCATTCTGCTGGTGCGGCATTTCCATCAACTGGAAAGCCTTGAAGGTGAGCCGTTTGGTGAGTCCCTGGTGTCGCGGGGCGTGCGGGAGCGGTTTATGCCCATCGCGGCGAGTGCCATGGCGCTGGTTTTGTTTTTTCTGCCGTTTGTCGTGATGGGCAACACGGCCGGTCTTGAAATTGTCCACCCGATGGCTGTGGCGGCCCTGGGTGGCATCTTGACCTCAACGCTGATCACGCTGGCCATGGTGCCGGCCCTGTACCGGCGGTTCGGCGCGGGCGCGTCATCGGCCGCAGGACTGGACCTGAAACCGGCGCTCGTGTGAGTGTGTTGGATCTGTGACTGTGATTGAAGTGGCAAGCCGCAAAGGAGAACCTCGTATGCGCAAACAAACCCAGTGGATTCCCGTAGTTGCTGTTACAGCCATGTCATTGATATTGGCAGGTCTGGCCAGTCTCGCAGCAGCAGCGGGCGATGCGGCGCCTTCGAGCAAGAAAGACCGGCCAGCCAGGGTCGAGGCCATCGAGGGTTCAAAGGTCAAACGCGTCACCGTGACCGAAAAAGCGGCCAAAAGATTGGACATACAGACCGTGGAGGTGGCCAAGGAGGGCGCTGACCAACTGGCAGTGCCCTACGCCTCCATCGTGTATGACATCGGTGGCGGCACTTGGGTGTACACAATGCCGCAGGCGCTGACGTTTGTGCGCCAAACCGTGGTGGTGCAATCCATCAAAGGTGTGAAGGTCGTGCTGAAGGAAGGGCCCGCGCCAGGCACCAAGATCGTGACGGTGGGCGTGGCGGAGTTGTACGGCGCCGAAAAAGGTGTGGGCCACTGAGCCCATAGGGAGGAACTGGCCATGATGCGATGGATTGTTGAATCGAGCCTGCGCTTTCGCTTCGTCTTCGTTGCGATTGGCGTGGTGCTGGTGTACCTGGGTTCATTGCGTTTCCAGCAATTGCCCATCGACGTTTTTCCTGAATTCGCGCCAACCAAAGTTGAAATCCAGACCATTTGTCTGGGCCTGTCTCCTGCGGAAGTGGAGTCTCTCGTCACGGTTCCTCTGGAGAACGCGCTCAGCGGCATTCCCGGCATGGCGCAATTGCGCTCGAAGTCGGTGTCTGACCTGTCTTCGGTGGTCATGATCTTCAAACCGGGCGTGGACGAGTTGCAGGCACGGCAACTTGTGACGGAACGCGTGGCGATTGCCACCTCAACCCTGCCGACCTGGGCGGCCCCGCCGCACATGATGCCGCCCCTGTCGTCCACCAGCCGCGTCATGAAAATCGGCGTCACGTCAAAAGACAAGTCGGTGATGGACTTGTCCATGCTGGCTTATTGGACCATCCGGGCCCGCTTGCTGGGGGTTCCAGGCGTGGCGAATATCGCGATTTGGGGCGAGCAGTTGAAAATGCTCCAGGTGGTGGTGGATCCGGAAAAATTGGCCACACTCGGTGTGACGCTGGATGAGGTGCAGGAGGAAGTCTCGGACGCGTTGGACGTGGGTCTTTTGCGTTACTCCAAAGGCGCGCACATTGGCACAGGCGGCTTCATTGACACGCCCAACCAGCGCATGGAGGTGTTGCACACATCGTCTGGCCAGACACCCGAGACGCTGGCCCTCGTCCCGATCAAGGTACGCGATGGCAAACCCCTGCTGTTGGGCGACGTGGCGAAAATTCTGTATGCCCCGCCAGACATGATCGGCGACGCAGTCATCAATGACGGGCCCGGACTGATGCTCATCGTGGAGAAGTTTCCCTGGGGCAACACGCTGGAAGTGACACGTGGCGTGGAGTCGGCGCTGGAGGCGATGAAACCCGGCCTGCCGGGCGTGGAAATTGACACCAAGATATTCCGGCCGGCTACCTTTATTGAAGATTCGATCACCAATTTGTCCAACGCCCTTTTGCTCGGCTGCCTTCTTGTGATCGTGATTCTCGTTGCCTTTTTGTACGACATGCGCGCGGCGTTGATCGCCATTGTGGCGATTCCGCTTTCTTTGCTGGCGGGCGGCCTGGTGATGTTCCTGGCTGGCGCTTCCGTGAACACCATGGTCCTCGCTGGCTTTGTGATCGCGTTGGGTGGGGTGGTGGACGACGCCATTATCGGCATTGAAAACATCATGCGGCGCTTGCGCCAGCATCGCCGGGAAGGCGGCAGTCAGTCCACCGCGAGTGTGATTCTGGATGCGACGATGGAGGTGCGCACACCGATTCTCTACGCCACTTTGATCATCGTGTTGGCGGTGTTGCCGGTCTTCTTCATGGAAGGCCTTTCGGGCGCGTTCTTCAAGCCGCTGGCGACTGCCTACGTGTTGGCCATGTTGGCCTCAATGCTGGTCGCCGTGACTGTCACACCTGCCTTGAGCCTGATCATGCTGCGAAACGCGCCGCTTAAAGGTCGAGAGTCGCCGCTTGTTAAGTGGCTGGTGCTTGGTTATGGGAAACTGCTGGAGAAGACGACCCGCTCGCCGGGTCCGTCCTATATCGCTGTAGCCGTGGTCACGTTGGCTGGCATTGGCATGTGGCCTTTGTTAGGCCATTCGCTGTTGCCAGATTTCAAGGAGCGCGATTTTCTGATGCACTGGGTGACAGAACCCAGCACCTCGCACCCTGAGATGGTGCGTATCACCACGCGCGCGAGCAAAGAATTGCGCGCGATTCCCGGTGTGCGCAATTTCGGCGCGCATATCGGCCAAGCCTTCCTGGCGGACGAGGTGTATGGCGTTTATTTCGGTGAAAACTGGATCAGTGTTGACCCCAAAGTAGATTATGACCAGGCCCTGGCGGCGGTGGGTTCGATGGTCGATGGGTACCCTGGCTTGTACCGGGATTTGCAGACTTACCTGAAGGAGCGCATCCGCGAAGTGCTGACAGGAGCGGGTGAAGCCATCGTGGTGCGGATTTACGGCCCTGACCTGCAAGTGCTGCGCGACAAGGCGGAAGATGTTCGTCTGGCGATGGCAGAAGTGCCCGGTGTGGATGCCTTGCACAAAGAATTGATGGTGGAAGTGCCGCAGGTGCAGGTCAAAGTCAAGCTGGAAGAGGCGCAGAAATACGGGCTGAAACCCGGAGACGTGCGGCGCGCGTCGGCGGCGATTGTGGCAGGCAACGAGGTGGGCGACATTTTCACCGGGGGCCGCACCTATGACGTGCATGTGTGGACGGATAAGGAGTCGCGCCACAGTCTGCAGGCCCTGCAACAAATGCTCATCAATACGCCCACAGGCAAGACGGTTCGCCTGTCGGAAGTTGCTGATGTGCGGGTGGCGCCAACGCCCAACAGCATCAGCCGTGAGGGCGGCTCACGCCGCATTGACGTGCATTCCAACGTCAAGGGTCGCGACCTCGCTGCGGTGGCGGAAGACGTGCAGGCGCGAATCCACAAAATCGACTTTCCAATTGGCTACCGTGCCGTGTTGCAGGGTGAATATGCCGAGCTTCGTGCGGCACGGGCCAGGATCACGCTGTATTCCCTGCTCGCGGCGGCCGCGATTTTCCTGCTTTTGCATCTGAGCCTGGGCGACTGGCGCCTCGCCACTATGACCTTTCTCACCTTGCCGTTTGCGCTGGTAGGCGGCATCCTGGCCTCCTTTGCAGGAGGCGGGGTGATCTCGCTGGGCTCTTTGGTAGGGTTCCTGACAGTGCTGGGTATCGCCGCGCGCAACGGCATCATGATGATCAGCCATTTCCAGCATCTGGAGAAATACGAAGGGGAGCCTTTTGGTGTGGGGTTGGTCCTGCGTGGCGCGCGGGAACGACTGTCACCCATCCTGATGACCACGGGCGCCACGGCGCTGGCGATTGTTCCGCTGGTGGTCTATGGCAATTTGCCGGGCCATGAAATCGAGTTCCCTATGGCGGTGGTGATCCTCGGAGGCCTGGTCACCTCGACGCTGTTGAATTTGTTCATTGTTCCCGCGCTGTATCTGCGCTTTGGCCGGGGCGTTGTGAAGACCGAAGATGGCCATAGTACTGGCTCGCAATTGGCGGGGAATCCGGCCTGAACCATGCCAATTGACGTTCAGTTGCCGGTTCTCACAGAAAGAAAATCAATGAAAAAAGCTGTTGTGTGCGGATTTTTGACCAGCCTTTTGGCCAGTCTTTTCGCCGTCAGCAGTGTTGCAACTGCGCAGCAGAAATTTGAGAAAGCCAAGGTGTATTTCGAGCAGAATCTGCTGGACAAAGATGTTGAGGTCAAATTTGAAGCCACTGGCGGCAGTGCAGGTCTGGCGGCGATGAAGGTAACAGCGCCCGATGGCCGCACGGTAGTGGACTTCAAATCGACAGACTCCAAGTTTGGCATCCGGCACCTGGTTCTCGAATCGCCTGAACCAAAAAACGACGGCCAAATTCAAAAGGATTTTCCTGCCGGGGTTTATAAATTCACCGGCACTTTGGTCGGCGGTGTGGCGCTTCAAAGTGAAGCCACTCTGAGCCATAAGTTGCCCACGCCCAGCTCGTTCATCCGTCCCAAGCCCGATGAGATGAACGTGCCGATCAAAGGATTGAAGGCCAGTTGGACCGCGGTCAAGGATCTGGCTGCGGTCGTCGTCATCATCGAACAAGACCAATCCGGCCGGGAAATCAAAGTGACCTTGCCCGGCAATGCGACGCAGTTTGCGGTGCCGGACGGGTTTTTGATGCCAGGCCTGGAATACAAGATATCCATAGGCACGGTGTCGAGCGAGGGCAATGGGTCCTTTATTGAAACCGCCTTTTCCACTGCCGGAAAAAATGCGGCGGCGGGTAAAGAAGCGGTTGTGAACGCCCCGGGCGGAAAAGCCATCTCTGAAAGCGACGCCAGACTGATCGCCTTGAAGGCTGTGCCAGGCAAGGCCATCAATGTGGCTGTTGAAAAACTCAAAGGCGTCAACCGGTATGTCGTTGAAGTGGTGCCAACCGCCGGTGGAAAAGAGTGGGATGTCATCATAGACATGGCCAGTGGCAAAGTGGTTGGCATTGAAAAATGAATGATGGCCGGTTTTTTTGCAGTTTTCCCCAAACCCAAACCGAAGCAAAGGAATGAAGCATGAACTCGACAATCAATGAGGATGGCCGAAAAATGACGCCTTTCTTCTCAGGGCTGGTGGCCGCCGTGGCGGCGGCAGCGCTTTTTGGCGCCTATGGACCGCACGCGAACGCGCAGGCCAAAGCGGCGCCGTCGAAGCCGGCCCAGGCCGCCGGGTCGGGCATCGAACCGGGTGCCAAACGGTTCGAGGAATTGAACCTCAAGGACTTTGACAAGTCCGAGAACATTGACAACGTCTGGTGGCCGCTCAAGCCCGGCATGCAGTGGACTTTCGAAGGCCATGTGGAGGAGGACGGCAAGAAGGAAAAACACAAGATCGTGTTCACCGTGACCGACTTGGTGAAGGTGATAGACGGCGTGCGCAGCCGCGTGATCTTTGATTCAGACTTCACCAAAGGCAAGCTGGTAGAGCAGGAGTTGGCGTATTTCGCGCAGGACAAGACGGGCAACGTGTGGCACCTGGGCCAGTACCGCGAAGTGATGGAGGACAAGATTTTTGTGGGCGGGCAAATCTGGGTCATCAACAACCCGCCTGGCGCCAAAGCGGGCATCATGATGCCTGCCAATCCCAAACTCGGCGATCCGAGTTATTCAGAAGGGTTTGCGCCGCCACCGTTTTATTGGACGGATCGCGGCCGTGTCTACCAGGTGGGCCAAAAGGTCAAGGTGCCCGCTGGCAGCTACAGCGATGTGCTGGTGATTGAGGAGTTTGACGAAGAAAACCCGGGCACGTTCCAGTTGAAGTATTACGCCAAGGGGGTTGGCAACATCAAGGTCGGCTCACGGGGAAAAAAGGGTGGAAGCGACGAAAAACTGGAGCTGACCAAGGTGAAGATGCTCGATGAGAAGGAACTGTCGGCGGTGCGCGAAAAAGCCATGGAGCTGGAAAAACGGGCCGGCATGTTTCCGGTGCTGCCTGTCATGGAGCGCATTGCGTTGACGGCTGCTGACCACGCGCAAGGCGCGGCAAAAATGGCTGCTGCGCCTGCTGCGGCTGTTGCGGCTGCGCCAGCGAAGACGGGCGCAGGCGCAAAAGTCATCTCAGAGGATGAAGCCAAAGCAATCGCTGAGAAACGCGTGCCTGGCAAGGCTATCGACGTGGCGATTGAAAAGAAGATGGGTGCCAACCGTTACGTGGTTGAGGTGAAGCCTGCGGCGGGCGGCAAGGAGCTGGATGTGATCATCGACATGGCCAGCGGAAAAGTGCTTGGTGTGGAAAAATAGGCGCTTGGGAGCGGGAACGAGCATGGAGGTGTGATGGGCAGATTGTCAGGAATGGCCTTGACGGCAGCCGCAATGGCTGCCTTTTGCGCAGCCGTGCAAGCGCAGGCGCCAGCGCCCGGGCCTGGAAGGGAAGAGTTCGGCCTGACGTCCAAGCAGTTGGTCCAGTATGTGGAACGGGTAGAAGCGGGCATTGCCAAATGCATGCGGGCGCAGGGGTTTGAATACATCGCCGCCGACTATGAAACCGTGCGCAAGGGCATGAGCGCCGACAAAAAACTCCCGGGCATGAGCGAAGAAGATTTCATCGCCAAGCACGGTTTTGGCG
>JANNEZ010000110.1:0-6044 GCA_031379255.1 Rhodoferax sp.
ACCACATCGGCGCTGGCGTCGAACGCCACCGCAGCATCTGCCTCTTCAGGCTCATAACCCGATTCTCCAGCTTCGTCGCCGCCCACCCACATGACCCGGGAGGGTGTGCCGGCGAAACGGGAGTCCTCAGAAAATTCGGAAGCCGGCGGTTCTGCCTGTGCTGCGTCGACGGACGGCGCTGCGGGCTCCCGCGCCGTTTTTTCCTCCGGCACTTCAAACGCCTGCTCGTGCAACGCAATCAGGTTGTCAAACAGCTGCGGGACACGCTCGGCAGGGTAATCGACCAATTGCAGGCCTTGGCGCAATTTCACCAGCAGATTCGGCACCATCTGCACCAGCTTGGCGCGGTTGCGTTTGGCAAGGCGCAACTGCACGCTCCAGATCAGGTCATCGGCGATCTGCGAATAACCGTGCGGGTCGCTCACACCATCGGCCGAACGCAGTTGCGACTCCGCCAACACCAATGACCAAGGCCCGCGCAAGAAGGTGGTGACAAATTCCGGCACTTCCTTGCCAGCGGCGCGCTGGGCAAAGTCTTCTGCGTGTTTTTGCGCCAGCAGGTTGCGCTGCTCGGCATGTAAAAGCGATTTCGCTGCTTCTTCCAGACGCTTGCGCTGCGCCTCTTCGTCGCGCTCCCAGCCGTCTTCAAGCTTGCGCAGAACCCGGGCAAAACTGGCCGCCTCGCCGCCGCCCCCCACCAGCACCTGGATGGAGTTGGATATGGCCTTGGAGAAACTCGCAAATCCTTCGTCGTCCTCGGACTTGAACGCCAGGCTGCGGTTGGTCATGCGGTCCAGCAGCTGGCGCGCCGGGTGTTGGCGGTCACTGAAAAAACGCGGGTCGGACTGCGACAACTGCAACAACACCGGCTCCAGGTCTTTCAGGTGCTGGCGCACCCGGGCCAGCAGACGGTCGTCGTTCATCAGGTTTTCGAGCATCAGGCGCACGACTTCCGAGCCGAGCTGCCGGCCAAGCTGCCGGCTTTGCGTGTTGTCGTTGGCCAGCATGTCAACGGCCACAGGTTTGTCGGCCTTTGGCGCGGCGGACTTCCTGGCGCGCTTGGCCAGGCGCTGCATCATCGGCTCGACCAGTTTGAGGTCTTCCAGCGCCACAAACGACGAGGGCACTGTGTGAAGGAAATCCTTGGGGCCGCCGCTTTGGCCGAAGGCCAGCTCAAAATCGCCCGACAACAACTTGCGCAGCTTGTCCAGCGTCAGCAAGGTTTTGCTGATGGCGGATTCGGCCACTTTGGCGCCTGCAACACCGGCGGCGCCAGGCATGATGCCTGCGGGCAGGGCCGGGTCAATGCCCTGGGAGCGCAGCCAGTTGACCAAATCCTTGTACAGCTGGTTCAGCGCGGGCCCCAGAAAACTCGCCGCCGACGCCAGCAAGGCCTTGCGCGCGGAGTCGTCGGGCACGTGGGCGGCCAGGCAGGCCTTGAGCGCATGCACAAAGGCCTCGGGTTTGATCGGATTGAGCTGGTTTTGCACCGTGACCAAGCCCAGCAGGCTGCTGATCAAACCATTGAGCGCTGGCAGCACTTCGTCAACCGCCGTTGCCACCTCTTGTTGTGTGAGCGCCGACTCGATGTTGGCGTCAATCTGCATTTCATCGAGGAACTGGAAGTCGTCAAAACGCAGGATCGGCTGCGCCACCACGTCCTGCGCACGCCGGCTGTAGAACGCGCCGCGCAATTCCGCCGCAAAGGAGGCCTTGACCGAAATTTCCTGGGCGAGAAGGTCATCCAGCGCCGAAAGGTATTCGGGGTTCTGGTTGATAACAACAGCGCGCCCCCGGTTCTGACCTTTGATGGCGCGCAGCCCGGTCAACACGGCGGCCATGAGACCGTCGGACTGCGTCAGCACCGCTTCAATGCAATCGCGCAGAGCCGGTTTCTGAACGACTTTTTCGTCAGAAAAACCCAACCTCGGCATCGCAAAGTTCGCCATTCATTCCTCCAGGAAGCGTCTGTTGTTGTCCATTGTCACCGCTGGCGCGCCCTCTGAGAAGCCTACAATTTCACACGTTAACACTTTGTTTCAGCATGTGGTTTACACCATTGCGGCCCGATTCATGCGACAATATGGTCTCTTGTGGCATTTCAGTTGCCCACAATTTCAGCGACTCGCTGGGAACCCAACGCCTTCAGACATTGGCTCTGGCGGCCCTCAGTTCCACCCCTAACCGACTCTGCCTTGACTGATTCCGGCCCTGAAAAGGCGCTGTGATAGGCTGAATTCCAGGCGCCTGTGGACAGGCGCGAACTACATGAACTTTGATGATCTGAATCTGGCCCCGGCCATTGTGAAAGCCGTGCGCGAGCATGGTTACGAAACCCCCACCGCCATTCAGGCCGAGGCCATTCCGATGGTCCTGGCCGGGCATGACCTGCTGGGCGGCGCCCAAACGGGCACCGGCAAAACCGCAGCCTTTGTGTTGCCCATGCTGCACAAGCTCAGCGTGGGCCCGGCCGCCACCAACAAATTTGGCGGCAAGGGCATCCGGGCGCTGGTGCTCACGCCGACCCGCGAATTGGCCGCTCAAGTCGAAGAATCGGTGCAAACCTACGGCAAGTTTGTCGACCTGACTTCCACCGTCGTGTTTGGCGGCGTCGGCATGAACCCGCAAATCAGCAAAGTCAAGAAGGGCGTGGACATCCTGGTCGCTACCCCCGGTCGCCTGCTGGACCTGGTGCAGCAGGGCGTGCTGGATCTGGGCCAAGTGCAGATGCTGGTGCTCGACGAAGCCGACCGCATGCTTGACATGGGCTTCATCCACGACGTGAAGAAGGTGCTGGCCGTGGTGCCCCGTGACAAGCAGAGCCTGTTGTTTTCCGCCACGTTCAGCGACGAAATCCGCGATCTGGCCGCCACGCTGCTCAAGAATCCGCAAAACGTGCAGGTCACGCCACGCAACACCACCGTGCAGCGCATCACCCAGGTGATCCACCCCGTGGGCCGCGGCAAAAAGAAAGCCTTGCTCGCGCACATCATCAACGAGCAAAACTGGAGCCAGGTGCTGGTCTTCACACGCACCAAGTTTGGCGCCAACAATGTCGCCGACTATTTGACGAAAAACGGCATCCACGCCATGGCGCTGCACGGCAACAAGAGCCAGGCCGCGCGCACGCAGGCGCTGGGCGGCTTCAAGAGCGGCGACATCCGCGCGCTGGTGGCCACCGACATCGCCGCCCGCGGCATTGACATTGACGACCTGCCGCACGTGGTGAACTACGAGATTCCAAACGTCAGCGAAGACTATGTGCACCGCATCGGCCGCACTGGCCGCGCTGGCGCCGACGGCGCTGCTGTGAACCTGGTGTGCCTGGACGAAGAAGGATTCATGCAGGCCATCGAGCGCTTCACGAAACAGGAGATCGCGGTCAAGATCATCGACGGCTTCATGCCCGAGCCGGATGAAGTGGCTGAGCCCATCGCCATGGGCCGCCAAACCATTTGGGGTGGCGCAGGCCGCCCGCCCAGCCGTGACGTGATGATGGCTGCTGGCCGAGCCGCGCGCACAGAAATGCTGCAACGCGTACGGGAAAACCGTGCGGGCCAGGGCAGCCCTGGCGCAGGACGTGGCCGCACTGGCAATGGTGGCGGCAACGCGGGCGCTGGTCGCGGCGCTGGCAACGGCGGAAACGGTGGCACCAATGCCGGCCGGCACGGTGCCCATGGCGGCGCGCGCAACGGCAATTCCGGCGGCAACGCACCTCGGGCGACCGCTCGCGCGCCGGTGCGTGATCCGAACCACGACGACTTTCAACCGATGAGCAGCGCACCGCGCAATTTCTCGTCGCGCGCGGCGCAAGACCACAATGCGCCGGTGTACACCGACCCTGGCAACGTCGGCGCGGGCAACCGCAACGCGCCCCGTGCGCCGCAAGGCCAACCCGATCCGATGCGCACCAGTGTCGATTTGATGGCCCGCGGCAATGGCCGCAATGGTGGTGGCGCACGCCGCACCGGGGGTAGTGGTGGTTATGCCGGCGGCCGCTCAGGCGGTGGCGGTTACGGCGGCGGCGGTGGCCGCAGCGGCGGCGGTGGCGGGCGCGGCGGCTCCAGAGGCTGAGGGCCTGGTCATTGAAATTTATTTTTCAATGACAAGTATATAAAATATTCGAGTCTTAGGTCTCGTGAAATTTATATTTATTGCTATTAATAAAGTATCAATTTCTATTTAATTTATACTAATTAATTTATTTAAATGTAAATTAAACGAGATTAAAAATCTCTCAGTGTCGCGTCTTCCAGGCGTGAGAGAAGGACAAATCAGCCGCGCACAAACAGGGTGACCAAAGCCTGGTCACCCACTTGGCGGCTCCAGTGCCCGTGCACCGCCGGGTCAAATGTGGCTCCAGCTGGCAACATGTCGGCGGAATAGAAATGCTCGCCCGGCTTGAACACCCGCGAGACACCGCCCTGCAAACCGATCTCCATGTGCCCGCCCAGAATGAACACCCATTGCGGGTGCGGCGAGCAATGGAACTGGCTGCGAAAACCCACCGGGCTGTGGCGCAGTTGCAGGCCGCCCGAGGGCATCAGCGCTGACAACATCGACTGCGGGTTGCCTTCGGGCAGCGCCACCGCCTCTTCGCGAAATCGGGCGCGGCCATCGGTATCGGTGAAGAGCACGGTTTTGGTGAAAGTGGTCATGCGGTCTCCAATTCGGGGGCAAACTGAATCAATACCTTGAGCGACTGGCTCTTGTCTCCAGCCAGTTTGAACGCCTCAACGGCCGACTCATAAGGCAGGATGCGCGTGATCACCGGCTTGCCGTCTATCAGCCCGCCGTTGAGAAACGCCACCGCGTTGGCAAACTCCGGGTGAAAACGGAAGGTGCCGCGCAGGTCAATCTCCTTGGCAACGATCTGGTTGACGGGCAGGCTCATATCGCCACCCAGACCCACCGCCACCAAAACGCCCTGGGGCGCGATCACGTCCAGTGCGCCCTTCAGAGCACGCTCATTGCCGGAGCATTCGAACACGCGCTCGAACTGGCCTTTGTCAGCCATGTAAGGAGTCAAACCACTGGGATTGCGGGCGAGGTTGATGGTTTCGTCTGCGCCCATCTTGCGGGCGCAATCGAGTGGCATGTCGGCCACATCCGTGGCGACGATCCGTGCAGCGCCGGCGCGGCGCAGCCCGCCAATCAAAAGCGAACCAATCGGGCCGCAACCAGTGACCAGAACCTGTTTGCCAAACACACCGCCAGCGCGGTTGATGGCATGCAAGCCTACTGACAAAGGTTCGGCCAGCGCCGCCTCGCTCAAACTCAAATGGTCAGCCAAGGCGTGGGCCTGGTGCTGCTCGATCACCAGGCTGTCGCGAAAACCGCCCTGAATGTGCGGGATAGGCATGGCGCTTCCGTAAAAGCGCATTGCCAGGCAATGCTGCTGCTGCCCGAGCTGGCAAAAGCGGCAAATACCGCAGGGGCGCGAAGGCGAGATCGCGATGCGCTGGCCTTTTTTGAAGGCCGTGACTTCCGCGCCCGCCTCTTCGACCACACCCGAAATCTCGTGCCCCAGCGCCATCGGCTGCTTGATGCGCACAACACCGAAGCCGCCGTGCTGGTAGTAGTGCAAATCGGAGCCGCAAATGCCGCCAAACGCTACCCGCACCCGCAACTGGCGCGGGTTGATGTCCCTGGGGTTGTCAGCGGTGCTCGGGTCCAGGTGCTCCAGCCGCAAATCAAGCGCGCCATGGCACATCAAGGCGCGAATGCGGCGCCGGGAAGGGTTCAGTGTTTCGTCCGGCATCGGTGACAGGTTCAAAGGGTTGAGGTCACGCCACCGTCCACATACAGGATGTGGCCGTTGACGAATTTCGCGGCGTCGCTGGCCAGGTACACTGCGGCCCCCGCCAATTCGTCAACTTCGCCCCAGCGGCGGCTCGGCGTGCGGTTGACCAGCCAGGCGCTGAAGGTTTCGTCGGCGACCAGTTTGGCGTTGAGCGCGGTTTTGAAGTAACCGGGACCGATGCCATTGACGTTGAGCCCGAGCGGGCCCCAGTCAATCGCCATGCCTTTGGTCAACATTTTCA
>JANNEZ010000120.1:0-12173 GCA_031379255.1 Rhodoferax sp.
GTTGGCGCGCCGCCTGCTGATCATGACCTACCTGCGTTCGGGCCAGCCCGCCAAGGCCCTGGCCACTTTGAACCAGGGCATCAGCAAGGGTGTGAAGGATCCGGAAATCGACTCCATCGCGGGTGAAGTTTATTTGCAGAATGGCGACACCAAGAAGGCGGAAGAATACTTTGCCAAAGCCGCCAAATCAGCACCTAAAGATGCCAGAAAGCAGACATCTTTGGCGCTGGCGCACTTGGTCAGCGGCAAGGAAGAGTTGGCGTTTGGTGAACTGCAGGAAGTTGCCGCATCCGATTCGGGTGTGTCGGCAGACATGGCGCTGGTCAGCGCCCACCTGCGCCGCGGCGAATTTGACAAGGCCTTGAAAGCCATCGACGGGCTGCAGAAGAAGCAGCCCGACAAACCTCTGGCCCACAACCTGCGCGGCCGCGTTTTGCTGGCCAAAAAAGATACGACGGGGGCCCGGAAAAGTTTTGAGAAAGCCGTGGCGCTCAGCCCCAACTACTTTCCCGCAGTGGCAAGCCTCGCGGCTTTGGACCTCGCTGAAAAGAAACCCGAAGATGCCAAAAAGCGTTTCACTGACGTGGTCGCGAAAGAGCCCAAGAACAGCCAGGCCTTGCTGGCGCTGGCTGAATTGTCAGACCGCACCGGCGCACCCAAGGACGAAGTGGCCGTGTTGATCGGCAAGGCGATTGATGCCAATCCAACAGATGCGACCGCGCGCATGCTGCTCGTGGAATTCCACCTGAGCAATAAACAGTTCCCCAAAGCGCTTGCCGCAGCGCAAAGTGGCGTGGCGGCCCTGCCGGAGAGCCCGGACCTGCTGGACGCGTTGGGTCGCGCCCAGCTTGCTTCGGGCGAATCGAACCAGGCCATTGCCACCTTCAACAAGGTGGTTGCCCTGCAACCTGCTTCGCCGCGTCCGCTTCTGCGGTTGGCAGACGCCCAGTTGATCGGCAAAAACAAGGATGGCGCGGTGCAGAGCCTGAAAAAGGCGCTGGACATCAAACCCGACCTGATCGAAGCCCAGCGCGCGCTCATTCAGCTCGCGGTGCAGGACAAAAAATACACCGATGCGCAAGTTGTCGCAAGATCCGTTCAAAAGCAGCGCCCCAAAGAGGCCATGGGTTACCTCATGGAAGGCGACGTGTTGCTGGCGCAGCAAAAGTGGGATGCTGCTGGCGCCGTTTACAAGATTGCGTTGAAAGAAGTGCCCAATACAGCGGAGCTTGCGCTGAAGTTTCATACGTCCTTGCTGGCTGGCGCCAAAAATGCGGAGGCTGACAAATTTTCAGCGTCCTGGCTGAAGGATCACCCCAAAGACGTCGTCTACCAGTTCTATTTGGGTGACGTTGCGACAGCCCGCAACGACTTTGCGACCGCCGAAAAATACTATGGAGGCGTCGTCAAGCTTCAACCGGCGAACGCCGTGGCCCTGAACAACCTGGCTTGGGTAACGGGGCGCTTGAACAAGCCGGGTGCTGTGGCCATGGCCGAGTCGGCGCTCAAGCTCGCGCCGAACCAGCCGGCTTTCATGGACACCATGGCGGGCCTGCAATCTGACAATAACGATTACGCCAAGGCGCTCGAATGGCAAAACAAGGCCATCGCGGCCCAGCCCCAAAATAATTTGTTCAAGTTCAATCTGGCAAAGATACACATCAAGGGTGGCAAGAAAGAACTGGCCCGCGCGGAGCTGGAAAGCCTGGCCAAACTGGGCGACAAATTCCAGGGACAAAAGGAAGTGGCTAGTTTGCTTAAATCGCTTTGATGGGCACGTCTTATGTGTCGAAAAAATTTACAGATGGCAACTTTTTGACCTGATTGGGCCCTGGTTTTTCAGGAAAAACCTATTGAAATCAACTCCTTGTGGTGGTTTCATATTTCTGGCTTGAAAATTGCTTCTAGTGCTTGAGCGGCATTTTGAGTTCTTCGGAGTCTTCAAATTCGCCCAATTTGCCAACCAAGTCATATTGACGATCTGCGCTTTGCCGCTAGACTTCAATGAAGGATTGGGCAAATTTGAAAGGTCAATCTCTTTTTGTAGGCGGTGCGCTATGTCAGAAAATTCAAAAATTCAGGGTACTGTTGTGGCGGGTCCAAGCGGCGAAAAGGCGGGGCTTGCACGTAGGCGGCTGATTCGCGCTGGGCTTGCTGCAGCCCCGGTAGTGCTGGCACTGAGCGGCCGTTCTGCCATGGCGACGGGTTCGACTGGCGCAGGTTGTGGCGCAAAGGGACTGTCTCCCATGGCGTGGAATTCGATTGCGCCGGGGGCGGACGGCACTTGCACCATGCTGTCGCACCATGTGGGGCGCAATACCTTGGGTCGGTCCCCAGGGTTTTGGAAGCCTAATACTGGTGGAAGCGCCAACGTTTTTCAAGGGCCGTGGCCAGCACCTACGATTACACCGTTTTCCACTTATGTTGCCGGCTCCAGCTATACAGGGATACCTGCAGCGGACACCCGTTGGGCGACCGGCACGCGCTTCAACCAGGTTATCCCGGTAATCGCAGCAGGGCTGTTTTCAGGCGTCACCGGAACAACTACCAGCAGCATCAGCCGGTTGTTGATTGACAACAGCGCGTCTCCCATTCCCATAAAACTGGCCTGCGCTTATCTGAACGCGTTGACCTTCTCGGGTTACGCCATGACAACGGCTGAAGTTCTTTTCCTGGCAGCCAACAAGCAGCTGGTGGCTGGCGGGCCCATTTTGAGCGACTCCACCATCAGGGACTTCCTGGATCAGACCTGGAGTTGATCGATTTGAAGGGTCAATTCCGGTGGCAGACCTGACCTTTGAACGCGCGGGTGATGTCATTGGGTGCCATTTTGAGGGCGAGGAAGAATTGGTTCTTTTCGTCCCCGGATCGGGCGATGTTCTCCTGAGCAGTTTGGCGCAATGGCGCAGCTTGACGGGTGGTGACAGCGCGGTGTCAATGCGCTGCGCAGACGGTTTGGTTCAGGCTAACGGGCTATCCAGTAAATTTCCGGCAGACGAACTCAAGTCCGCTTTATTGAGCCTCGGCGCTGCAATTGAATAGGCCAGTTGTCGAGCAGGCAGGGTTTGCCTGGACAATAGTGCCATGAATGTCTCACGGATGGCTACGCTTGCAGAGGCGCAGATTGAGCGCAGTCTCCGGGGCGATGGTCTTTGCTTGCATGTGGGGGCATTTCGCTGCTTGATCCGTTCTGACACGGGATTGCTGGCGGCGCCCCTTAAATTTTTGTACCATGATTACCCGGTCGAGACGTCCATCAACGGTTTCTACGACTTTCGCCTTTGCCTTAAAAAGACCCGCAAGAATTTTTGGAACGACTGGCAAGTCGAATTTGACTGGGAAGGCAACAGCCCTTTTCCGCCACTGGTCTTGGCGCACACACACCCGCTTTTCGAGTGGGGTCTGAACTGGTGCGTGGCAACGGCCAGTGGAATGCAGATTGTCATCCATTCCGCTGTTGTAGAGCGAGACGGGGTGGCCTTGGTATTGCCAGGCCAACCCGGTTCAGGCAAAAGCACTCTGTGCGCAGCGCTTTCACATGCTGGCTGGCGTCTTCTCTCTGACGAGCTGACAATCATTTCCCAGGCCGACGGCCTCGTCCAGCCGGTTCCCCGGCCCATAAGTCTGAAGAACAGCTCCATCGAATTGATCCGTACGAACAATGCGGACGCCGAGTTGACGCAACCTGTCCTGGACACGCACAAGGGCATGATCGCATATGCCCGCGCGCCAACTGCTGCGGTGGCTGCCAGCGCTGCGCGCGTGCCTGTCGGTTACGTCGTTTTTCCAAGGTTCGACGCAAGTGTGACGTTGGGCTATGAGCCGCTGCAGCGGGCAACCGCCCTGAGCGAACTGATGGGTCATACCTTCAACGTGGAATTGCTGGGTCAAGAAGGATTTGAAGCCTTTGCGCGGTCGATTTCAGCAGCCCGCTGTTATGCGGTGGAGTATCCGGATCTTCCCTCCATTCTTCATTGGGTTGACACCATATGCCGTCCGGACAATTGATTGATCTGCTGCGTTCACCTGAAACGGCCTCCACCGTTTTGGCGGTCGAATGGAATGAGATCCTCCTGCAGGCACGCAAGAACCAACTGACTGGCCAGCTTGTGGCGCGCCTTCGGCGGGCCAATCAATTGGCATCCGTTCCCGTTGAGGTGCGGAGGCACCTCGACCTTGAGGCGCTGACGTCGAAACGCAGGGGCGAATCGGCGCTTTGGGAAATCGCCACCATGCGTCGGGCGGTGGATCCCCGGTTCAAGCTGGTTCTTTTGAAAGGCTGCGCCTACCTGGCCGCCAGTGACGACAATGCCGACGGACGCGTTTTCTCCGACATTGACGTCCTGGTCAGGCGCGATGAACTGAACGGGGTCGAATCGAATCTGGTTTCAGTGGGTTGGAAGCCCAGCAGCGTAAACGCCTATGACACGGCTTATTACCGCGACTGGATGCATGAAGTTCCGCCCATGGCGCACGTGCGGCGTCACACGGTTGTCGATCTCCACCACGCCATCAATCCGCCAGTTTCCCGCTATTACGTCGATCCCGGGAAGCTTTTTGAAAACCTTGTGGCACTCGGTTCCGGAGTGTTTGCATTGGCCCCCTCGGACCGGACCATCCACTGCGCCTTGCACTTGCTGCAGGAGGGCGAATCAAAGAAACTCCTTCGTGACTTGTTTGACCTGTTCCTGTTGCTTGAACAGCACCATCACAGCTTGTCTGGCCTCGCGCAGCTTATGAAACGAGCAGCTGATCTCCATGTTGAAAGACCGGTTGGAACAGCTGTCGATGCAGCACGGGCCATTTTCTCATCTGAAATTTCCGGGAAAAACAAGAAACCTGGCTGGCTGGGGCGCTCCATCGTGCGCGCCGCTAAAACCGCAAACAGCGATCCTGGTTTGGCGGGTGAGTTTGCCGCATCTGCGGTTCTAGCCTATTCACATTGGATGAAGATGCCCCTGCGGATTCTCGTGCCGCATCTAATTAGAAAAAGCGCATTGAGATTTGTCCCGAGCAAAGATGCCGTTGTTTAAAGCATAAATTCGTGCATTAATAATTTTATATAAAATTATGAATAATTTAATTGATTAATTAGTCTTTTTAATGTAGCACAAAAATAAATAGAATCGTGACTTTAAATTAATATAATTGTTGGATAATCTTTCTTTAAATTAAATTTGTCTATTGAAATGGGAATGAAGCTGATAGCTGAGTCACTTTTTCTACCCATCGCAGCCTTGTCAATGTGTCTTATTGCGGCTGACGTGTGGGCTGACTTGCCCAGTGCGATCAGTAAAGTCAAACCATCGGTCGTTATTGTCGGCACTTACAAGGAAACCAACAATCCACGCTTTACCTTGCGTGGCACCGGGTTTGTCGCAGGTGAAGGCAATCTGGCAGTGACCAATGCCCACGTCATTCCTGAGGCTCAAACTCTTGACGCGGAGACGCGGATTGCCATTCAAGTCAGAACACCTCAAAACAACCTGCAGCTGCGGCTGGCCAGGGTTCTTGAAATAGACAAGACCCATGACCTGGCATTGCTGCAGTTTGAGGGTGCCGCCGTTCCTTCGCTGGTGGTTCGGGGGTCCGATTCCGTGCTGGAAGGTCAGGCCATCGCCTTCATGGGTTTCCCCATTGGCGGCGCTTTGGGTTATTCAGCCGTCACACACCGGGGTGTGATTTCATCCAGAACGGCCATCGCACTGCCACCCGCGAACTCAAGCCAGCTGGACGCCCGCACGCTGCGCAGCTTGCGCGACGGCAGTTTTGACATATTTCAGCTGGATGCGACGGCATACCCGGGCAACAGTGGTGGGCCCATGTTTGACGCCGACACAGGCGAGGTGCTGGGCGTGGTGAACATGGTGTTTATCAAAGGTACCAAGGAGTCGGCGCTGACCAATCCGTCTGGCATCACATACGCCATTCCGTCAAAGTATGTGCTGGAGTTGTTGCAGCGGCGCAGGTAAGCACAGTGCCAAGCTGCGGCAACTGATCCCGGCAAAAAGCACTGGAGACCAGTGCTTTTTTGACCTCAAGAGTGCGCCTTGATAAGCGCTAGCCCCAGCAAGGCGCTTAAGCAACCGCCGCCAAGCTGCGCCGACGCGCAGCCACTACACCGACCAAACCGAGGCCCAGCAAAGCCAGCGAGCCAGGTTCAGGCGTTTTGTATGTTTTTGTTCCAGCGACTGAAATCAGCTTGAAGGCGTCATTGGCAGACGTGAGCCCGCTGCCTCCGTTAAAGGCCGTATCGTATGCGCTCACGAGCCAATAACTGGAGGAAATTGCCGTTGTGATTGATTGGGTATTGTTGGTCAGTGTGCCCACGTTGGCGTAGTCACCAACCAGAGTCCAGCCGGCTCCGACCAGGCCCGCAGCCGTGCTGCCGGTAATCGCGTTGGAAGGCGGTGCGCCAACGCCAGTCCATGCCAGCACGGAGATATCGGAGTCGTTGTAGACACCGGTTGCGTTGTCGCTGCCGTTCCAGCCGATCGTCACGGCTGACAAAGAGGTTGCCGTGTCAAATTTGATCAACATGGCATCTGTGCCATAGACGTTGTCACTGGCGTGCGGCCCGGTCGCGCTTGATGCTTCAAAGTTCGCAACAACACCCAGACCAGCTGAACCCCAGTCGTAAATGGCTGCCGCTGCAAAAGTTGTACCGGCGGACGCGTTTCCACTGTTGGTTGAAAAACCACTCAGCGTGAGCGGTCCGCAATCTTTGGTACCGGTTGCCGGTGTCGAGATGGGCTGGCCATCTACGCCGCCGCACGAGGCGCTCAAATCCCAGGTGGTAGCGGCGAATGCGGAACTGCCAACGGCGACAAGAACCAGTGCCGCAAGGCGTTGAGTAACACTTTTAAGGTCAAAATTTTTCATAAGTCTCTTCCTTGCAACCTGGCTCGCCGTGTAACGAAAAACACCACAAACCAAGCGAATACGTCTCTATAAGCGAGTTTCGTGCCAAAACAATTAAGCTTTATGATTCAACAAGTTAGCGGATGCCAACGGGCTTTTCCAACGGTCAATGTAAAAAAAATCGACAGCAAATCCAGGCAAGTTCGTCAATTCAGGGACCGGCGCAGCTCAAGCGCGTCGGATGACCCGTCAAAAGGCCGACCTTGTTTTAGTGCCAAATCCAGCTCCTCCTTGGCTTCTTTGAGCAGACCACCGCGTGCCAGTGCTGCGCCCAGGTGATACCGAATTTCAGAGCTGGCCGGATCGCGAAGTTTGGCATCTTTGAGAACCTTCAAAGCGCGCTCGTTTTGTCCGTTTTGCAACAAAGTCCAGCCCAAGGTGTCAATGGCGTTGGCGCTGGATGGGTCTGTTGCCACAGCCTGTTCGGCAACTTTTACAGCCTCTGGGTCTTTCAACCTGAGCAGGACGTTTGCCAGATTGTTTAAAGCCAGGCTGTTCTCAGGCGCAATTTTGAGCAGGGCCACATAGGCAATCCGTGCTTCTGCATACCTGCCATTGCGTGCCAAGGTGTCTGCCACTTCATTGTGGGCGCGGCTGTCTTTGGGGTTGCCTTTGAGCCACAGCGTGGCTAGCAGGTTGGCGGGTTTGCCGCCTTCCTGGTTGCCCAAAGACCGATACAGGCGTAAAAAGGTATCGGTTGAGGGTTGGAGGTTGTGGGCGCGCCGGTAAAAATCGGCCGCAGCGGCGGGCTGGTTGTTTTTTTGCGCGATGTCTCCGAGCAGGCTGTGCCCCACCGCAAGTTTTGGGTATTTCGCCAGGATGTCGCGCGCATGTTTTTCAGCTTTGGCGGACTCGCCCTGGCGCAATTCAATGTCAGTTTTCAACACCAGCGCAGGCAGGAAGTCCGGCTCTTTGGACTGTGCTTTTTCAAGGCTGTAAACGGCACCCGGCATATTGTTGGCGGTGATTTGCATCAAGGCGATGTCAACCTGCACTTTCGGGTTGAAATCACCGACGCGGGTGGCTACGTTCAAGGAGCTTCTGGCACTGGCAAGGTCACCCGTGGCCAGTTGCGCCCTGGCCAAGGCCAACAATCCCTGCAAGTCTTCGGGTTCTTTGGCGGATATGCCTTTAGCCGCAGCCAGCGCAGCGGGCGCGTTGCCCTGGCGCAAATGGTAGTCAGAAAGCGCAAGTCCCCAGCGCAGTTCCCGGGGCCCCGAGAGGTTATAGGCTTTGTCCAGCCACCCAACGGCCTCTTTGCGATTTCCCCGGCGATCCGAGAGTGTCGCCATTTCATACATAGCTTCGGTATTCTTGGGTTCGGCCTTGAGAATCGAGGCGAGGCGAGCGGCGGCTGCGTCGTATGACTTGCTCGCAAGGTCCATGCGGGCCAAATTAAGGATGGGCTGCGAGAAGTCCGGCTTGATTTTGACGGCCTGCTCGAACGCCAAGCGGGCAGCAGGAATATTTCCCGCATTGGCTCTGACCATCCCCAACAGATTCTGGAATCCTGCGTTGGCTGGTTGAAGTTTGACCAATTTTTCAGCCAAGGCAATCGCCTTGACGGATTGCCCGCTTCTGAAATACAGCGGAATGAGTGTTGTGGCAGCCTGCACCTGCCGGGGGTCGTTCCTGAAGGCTGTTTCCAGCTCCTTGATGGCGCTTGCAGTTTGGCCGCCTTGCATCAAACTGAGCCCCAATACCTTGCGGAATTCGGGCGACTCCCTGGTTTGCAGGGCTTGCTGCATCAGCGCCGCCGCCCGCGCTGTTTGCCCCTTGGCCATCAGGGCCGAGCCCAACAAGGCCATAGCCTGCCCGTCTGCCGGTTGCGCCTTGAGGTACTTTTCGAGCACGTCCACGGCACGGTCATGGTCGGTGCCGCGAAGGTAGATTTGCGCGAGCATTTTGGCTGTCGGCGCGTCCGGCTGCACTTTCTGGAAGGCTTCGAAATAAACTTTTGCTTTCTCGGGTTCGTTCAGCCCGAAGTGGGCCAGGCCGTTGAGCATCAGGACTTGGGGGCGAAACCGGATGTAGTCCAGCGGAATCTGGTCAAGCAATTCCGTGATTTCAACCAATGCCACACGCACATCCCCGAGTTTCCTGTCCCGTTCAGCCAGCAATGCCCGAAGGTAAGCGGCGCGTGGGTCGGTTGGGCTGATGCGCCTGAGTTCGTCCAGGTCTTTTATTGCGTCAGCGTTCCTTTTCAGGTCGATGTAAATGCCAGTACGTGCCAACAAGGCGCCGATGTGGTCTGGATCGGCCTTGACGGCTTTGTCGTAGGCAGTCAACGCAGCGGCAGAATTTCCCTCCACGTGGGAAACCGAGCCTCGGTAATACAGGGCATCCGCCGAATTGGGTGCCATGGCAGTCGCCCGCTCCACCGCAATATTGGCCTCCTTGAACTGTCGCATCCGGATTCGCACTGGCACTTCGGCCACCCAACTGTCTGGCGTATGCGGATCCAGGACGCGCGCAGCGTCGATGAATTTCATGGCTTCACGAAGCTCGCCAACGTCGGCACTGGCGCCTGCTCGCAACAGCAGGAGTTGCGCACGGGTTGCGCCAGGAAGGTCAGTGGCAGCAAACCGCCCTTGTTCAAAAACCTGCTTTTGCTTGCCTTGGGCAATCAGGGACTGCGCAATGAGTGGCAACAACTCTGCCCGGTCGCCGCCACGCAACAAGGCTTCGTTGAGTGTCACCTCGGCGCCTGCGGGATCACTGGCTCTCAAAAGGGATTTGCCCAGCAAAATCAGGGCAGGCAAGGTTTTCGGGTCGATCTGGAGGACGTTTTTGAGCTGGATGATCGCGCCGGGATAGTCTCTTTTGTCAAACCGGGCCTGGGCATCGGCAAGAAAAGCGGTGACTTTGGCATCTGCTGCACGCGCCAAGTTGCCCGCACAAAGTCCGATCACCAGCACAAAGGCAATCAGGCGCTTGATCGATAGCGTTTTCATGGGCATTTGAGTCGACGACAACAAGGGCAGTAAGGCCGGAATGGTATCGCAACTGCGATTCCAGCGGCGTTTTAAAGGCGTTCTCTTGCAAGCCACTTGCGCAAGGCCAAAACACCGCCAACAACCAGCAAAATCAACACCACAGCAACTGCGACGGTGGTCAATCCTGGGTGTTTCAAGGCATCGACGATCTGGTCTACAAAAAACATCATGAGCAAGGCTCCGGGAGTCATGCCAATCACAGTCCCTACGATCATGTCGCGCAGGCGCAGGTGTGAGGCGCCAGCGAACATGTTGACGATGGCAAAAGGAGCAACCGGCACCATCCTCACCGCAATGACCGCGAGAACACCACGCTGGGAGAGACGCTCGCTGACAAGGTTCAGTCTTGCTCCTCCGATGCGTCGAACAATGTCATGTCCCAATATTTTTCCCAGCAAAAACGTGGCAGCTGCACCTAGCGCCGCAGCCGCCAAGGAAATGAAAAACCCCTTGACTGGGCCAAAAGCGACGAGCGCAACCAAGGTCAAGAACGTCAACGGAACTGCGACAACCAGTGCCGCCGCGAATCCGAAAACTGCGGCTATCGGGCCGAAAGCCCTTCCATAGTCCTCCAGTTTGCCCACAATCAGGGCGACGTCCAGCCATTGACGCAGCGGAGACCAGCTCCATGCGAGCGCGAGGCCAATCAGAGCCAACAGCAGAACCCCTGCGATCGACAGGCGCAAAAGCAACGCACCTGGGACAGTGCTCTCTTGGCCGTGGTCAGTCATGGATCAATGCGCTGATCGGGTTGCGTCTACTCCAACCGCTACCCTGACGACTTTTCCGAGTTCGTCGACGTTGTTGGTGTCGAACATCGAGCCGTGCAACCCGGGCACCTGGTATTCCCGAAGTTTCTTGCCCAACAACTTGCGCCAGCCCAAAAAAAGCAAACCATCCAGTTTTGTCGCCAGGCCCGCAGACTTGATGAGATGGGTTGGCCCGTCAAACTTTGAGGGGCGGTAGCCACTGACTGCCATCACCTGGCTGAACAGGCCGGGGTCACTCAACATGACCCCCAGGCGACGGCCGTTCATGCTCAGATCCTGAATATGGAACAGCGCAACCAATCGCCGCAGCAAACGCCAAAAAAAAGTTCCACCCCACAGCCGGCTTGGATAAATCGTGTCCACCAGAAAGAGCGCTTTTACGTTGACCCCCGCTTCTGACAACAAACGCGAAGTTTCCAGAGCGGCGAGCCCACCCACTGAAAACCCCGCTAGATAACACGGCCCACCACCCTGGCCGTTCACTACTCCGGCATAAAGAGCGGCCAAATCCACGGTCTTGGCTATGGTGCTGGCGCTCGGGGGTTGCAACATCCTCAATTCGCAGACGTCGCCCAGCGATCGAGCCAAGGCCTGGAATCGCATGAGATCGCCATGCCCGGAGGCGGCAAGGTAGATAACAATTTTGTTGGTCTGGTTTGCGCCGCGTTCAGCGAGCTCGTTGCCGAGGTTGACCATCAAGCCCGTGGACGCGGTCCCTTCGCCCAAAGCCGCCGCAAGCCCCTCAACAGTGGGGCGCTCCGTGATCAGGTACATCGGTACGCGCCGGCCAATTATTTTTTCGATACCCGCCAAAATGCTGACGGCAGCCAGACTGTCACCGCCAACGTCAAAAAAATTGTCGGCAACTGTCAACTCCGCGCGCTGCAACACGTCTCGCCAGAGGGCCAGCAACTCGGATTCAAGCCCGCTCGCGGGCTCGCGCGAGGCAATAATTCTTGGCTGAAACTGGGCTGTGGGCAGCGAAAAATAATCGATCTTCCCAACACTGCTTTGGGGCAAAGTTGGCAAAATATCGATACCGCCCGGAATCATGTAGCTTGGCAGTCGAAGGCGCAAAGTTCGTTGAAGATTTTCAACGGTTTGTGTACCGCTCGCGGCGACCCAGGCGTGAATTTGCGGTTTTCCGTCGCGCTCAATCAATTTCGCCGCCGCTTGAATGACGCCCTCAACACCGGCCAAAGCGGCCTCAATTTCGCCAAGTTCGATGCGGTAACCCCGCAACTTGACCTGGCGGTCGTTACGCCCGACAAAATTGAGGTTCCCATCCGTGGACAGCCAACCTCTATCGCCACTTTTGTACATTCTGGCGTTGGGTGCAAATGGGTCGTCAAGAAAGACTGCGGCAGTCAAATCCGATCGGTTCAAATAGCCGCGCGCCATGGCGTCACCGCCAATGTAAATCTCCCCAATCACCCCAAAAGGCACGAGGTTTCGATCAGTATCCAGAATGTAAATCCGGGAGTCG
>JANNEZ010000186.1:0-2008 GCA_031379255.1 Rhodoferax sp.
GCGGTGGATTTTTCGCAGCGTATGCCGCCGGTGCAAAACATCGCCACGGCGGGTTTTTTGCCATTCCGCGTTTGAAGTTTCCCGCCCTCTTCCTGAGCCGCCACCCACTGCGGCATGTCGGCAAAGGTTTTGATGCGCGGATCAACCGCGCCTTTGAACGAGCCAATATCGACCTCATAGTCGTTGCGGGTGTCCACCAGCACCAGGTCCGGGCGGCGGATCAATGCGTTCCAGTCTTTCGGTTTCACGTACGTGCCAGCCATCACCGTGGGGCTGACGCCCGGCACACCCAGCGTGACGATTTCCTTCTTCACCCGGACTTTCATGCGCAGAAACGGCATTTCGTTGGCCCAGGATTCCTTGTGCACCAGGTCCGCCAGGGCGCCTCCGGCAAACTCAAGCGAGCGCAAATGCGCCAGCACCGCCCGGACGCCCGCTTCAGGGCCTGAAATTGTGCCGTTGATGCCCTCGGTGGCCAGCAGCAGTGTGCCTTTGACGCTGTTTTCCTCGCACACCTGTTGCAGCGGCTGTTTCATCGCCGCGCAGTCGGGCAGCGCGACAAACTCGTAAAGGGCGGCGGTGAGGTAGCGGACTGAACTGGCGGTCTGTGGAAGCTCGGAAATCATGGGTGGAATTGTCCCCCTTTACCGGGCCTTCGCGGGTCAGGGCTGCTTGGCGCAATTGCAGGCAACCGATCAAATCGCCAGCACACGCCCCATATCCGGCATTTGCAGCCAGGCCGCAAATTCATCCGCCAGTTGCTGGCTGGCCGCTACCGCACTGGTCCAGGCTTTCACGCGGCCAGCGAAATCGTTGCCATAGTGAGTGAAATCCGTGCGGTCCGGCAACTTGGCGTTGGGCAGGGTTTTGACCCATTCCGGGTTGGGTGCCAGCAGCAACACATTGTCCAGGTGCTGCGTGGCTTTGTGGCGCCACTTCAGGCCCTTGTCGAGCCAACCAGGCACTACGGCCTTCTGAAAATGCGGGTACAACACCAGGCGGGCACCGTTGGCGGTATCGATGTCGGTGTAGGTGGTATCCCGCTCCACCGTATTTGTAGTATTTTCACACTCGATGTGATTTATATTGCCACCAAGTCTCGAATTTACTACACTATTTGCTACCAAGTCAGGGGCAGATTTGGTTGTTAAATAGTCTAAATGTAGATGATAATCAATAATACCTCCATCCCAATAAGCGCCGCGCGGCGCCCCGGGGATGTCGTGCACGGCGTTCAGCACAAAGGGTATCGAGCAGCTAGCCTGAACCGCCAGATTGAAATTGGCTTCGGTAAGCAGGACGCGGCGCGTTCGGAAGTCGGCCGTGCCAAACGGCAAAGCGGACAAAGTGGCGTCGCGGGCACCCCCCGCTCCTGAGGAAAACACCACGCGCTCCAGCCACGCTCCCATGGCCTTGCGCCGGGCTGTGTTGGTGAGGTAGGCGCCCAGGTAACCCAGCGATGTTCGCCAAGGGCCTTCGCGCCCCAGCACATGGCGCCCGCGCGAGGTCAACACATGCAGCCGGTAACGCGGGTTGTCCAGCACCTCGTGAATGCGCCCGCCATAAAAGTTTTGCAGGTTCTGGCCGAATTGTTCGCTGACGAATTGCGCTGACGGCCGCTTCTGGCCGGGCTTGAGTTCGTAATGCTGGGCGATGTAGTCGCGCTCCAGCGTTTTGAAGGCGTTCACCGGGTCATGCAGGCAGGCGGTAGCCATGCGCCAGGCGCCAATGGATGCGCCGACCAGATCGATGGGCTGATCACTTTGCGCCAGCCAGTGGCCAAACAAAAAACGGTCCAGCGGACCGAGAATCAGACCCTTGGGGCCACCGGCAGCGGCGGGAATGACGCCCACATCGGCGGCTTGCAGGCCATTTTTCTCCAGGTGGCGGCGGGCCAGCGGGCCTGCGTAAAGGCGCAAAGCTTGCATGCGGGAGCCGTCGGGTCAGATGGGATTCAGGACGAAAACTGTTTGCCCGGCACGGCGGCCGTCCAGTCAATCGGGTCTTG
>JANNEZ010000225.1:0-6594 GCA_031379255.1 Rhodoferax sp.
GTGAGCATGTAGGTGGGCAGCGAGGTGTCGCAGATGAAGCCGCAATGCGCGCCGCCGTCGCCCAGGCTCAACACCGTGGCGGGCGATTTCATTTGCGTGACGAGGTGGTCGAGGTTGCTGTTGGAATAGTTGAAGATGGGAAAGTACAAGAGCGCGCTGGCCTCGGCGCCCGGATTGCCGCCCGGCTGGCCGCCGTGGGCCGCGCCCGCGCCCATCATCAGGTCGTAGGCGATCTCGGCGGCGGGCTTGCCTGTGCGTTGCGCTTGCGCGGCGACGCTGGTGGATGGGTCGGGCTCGTACTCCGGCGGGTCGCCGAGCAAAAAGAGCTTGTGGAAGCTGCGCGTCACAAAGTTGCCGGTGGGGCCGAGGTCTTTCGGCGTGTCGGCCAGAAGGCGCGCGCGGAATTCGGGGTTGCGCAGGTGGGCGATTTTTCCGGCGTGCGGCAAGTCTGCGATGCTGGCCCACGAGGCGCAGCCCACAAACGGATGGATGGTGGACTGCCAGCTGTACAACATGCCCGCCGGACGTCCAGCCATGCCGCCATAGATCTTCAACCCCTCGGCGTGGGCGCTCTCCATCATCGTCAAAATGTCACGCCACTGGTTGGGGGCCGCGTCGCCCTGCTGGAAGTTGAATTGCACGGTGATGCCGGCCTCGCGTGCCAGGTCCGCGATCCAGGCGTATTCACTTTCCACCTTGTCGTGGATGCCGGTCATCTGGAACAACCCGTGCCCGGCTTTTTTGATGGCATGGCCAATGCCGAAGAGTTCGGCCCGGCTGGCGAAAGTGCCGGGCACCAGGTCGCCGGATTTTGATTTGTGGATCAACACGCGCGAAGTGGAGAACCCCAGCGCCCCAGCGCGCAGACCCTCGGTGACCAGCGCCGCCATCTGCGCGATATCTTGCGCCGTCGCCTCTTCATTGGCGGTGCCGCGTTCGCCCATCACGTAGGCGCGCAGGGGGCCGTGCGGCACCTGCGTGCCGATGTCCATCGCGTATTTTTTGCGGGCGATGGCGTCCAGGTATTCGGGGAAACTTTCCCACTCCCACTGGATGCCTTCCGAGAGCGCAGAGCCGGGAATGTCTTCCACACCTTCCATGAGGTCGATCAGCCAGGCGTGTTTGTCGGGTTTGGCGGGCGCGAAACCCACGCCGCAGTTGCCGGCCACGATGGTGGTGACGCCGTGGCCGTCGGAGGGGCTCAGATACGGGTCCCAGGTGAGCTGGCCGTCGAAATGGGTGTGGATGTCGACGAAGCCGGGCGTCACCAGCGCGCCTGCCGCGTCTATTTCGCGCCGGGCCGCGCCGGCTTTGCCGCCGACCTGCGCCAGCCTGCCGTCTTGAACCGCGATGTCGCCGCTGAAAGCGGGGGCGCCGGTGCCGTCAACAATCCGGCCGTTGCGAATGACGAGGTCGTGCATGTGGGAGTCTCCTGGTTGCAGGATTCTCTGACATTTGCGGCGGCGGCTATTTCGGCAGGAACAGCAGCCAATAAACCAGCAGCGCGTTGAACAGCGCCGAGACCGCGAAACCCAGCTTCCACTTGGCGGAAGGGTCGCGCTGCATCAGCGCCGAAGCCTGCGGCGCGGTGATCGGCCGGCTGGCGCCGCGGTCCAGCGCCAGCAGCATTTCCTCGGCGGTTTCAAAACGCTGGCGCTGCTCTCGCGCCACCGCCTTGAGTGCGATGTGATCCAGCCAGATCGGCACCTGCGGGTTGACGCGGCTGGGCGCCACCGGGTCGCGGAAGTAGCGCCCGGCCTGGTAGGGCAACACCTCGCCATAAGGCAGGCGGCCGGTGAGCAGGTGGTACAGCGTGACGCCCAGGGCATACAGGTCCGACTGGGCATTGGGCAACTCTTCTTTCACCTCGCCGCCGGCCGGTGAATAACCCCATTGCTCGGGGTTCACATAACTGGGCGTGCCCGCATGCAGGCTGCGCATCGACTCGGGCTCCTTGCCCGAGAGGGCCACACCCAGATCCAGCAGGCGCAACACACCGTCGTCACCCAGATGCAGGTTGGACGGCTTCACATCGCGGTGGATCACGCCCTGGCGGTGCAGCGCCCCCAGCGCTTTGAGGGCCTGTTGCATGAAGCCGACGACGTCGGCCGGCACACATTTGAGGTCGTTGTCGAGCCGTTGCTGCAGGGTTTCGCCGGCGTGCCAGTCGTACAACAAATAGAACGCGCTACGCGGTTTGCCCCCCGGCAGGTGGTCATGCAGGTGCACCAGGTGCTGCGCGGCGCGCCCGGCCTGCATATGTTTGGCCAGCCAGGCCTCGTGCGCAAGCATGCTGCGCTCCTGGGCGTCGTGCGCACGGGCGGGGTTGAGGGTCTTGAGGGCGTAAAGCTTCTGGGTGGCCGGGTCCCGCACCTGGTAAATCACGTTGACCCCGTTGTCGGCCACCATCGCCGTGACAGTGAGGCCGTCAAACACCTCGCTCAACCGCAATTTGGAGGGCATGGGCAGGGTATGGGCGCTGTCGGTCATGTCCTGCAGCGAGGCCTCCTGCAGCGCTTCAACCCGCGCCACCATGGCGGTCAGGTTGTCGCTGGCGCCAGCCAGGAGGGCGGCGTCCATCAGGCGCTGGCTGGCTTCCTGCACACCCAGGTCCACCGAGAGGCTCTGCAATTGCTGCAAAGGCAGGTGGCCATACACCCCATCGCTGAGCAGGATGAAAACGTCGCCCACGTGCAGCTCGCCCTGGCTGTAGTCGACCACCACGTGGTCTTCGGCGCCAATGCTGCGCAGCAACTGGTGTTTGAAGTCCGGATGGTTCACGGCGTGGTCGTGCGTGAGTTGTGTGAGCACGCCGCCGCGCAGCAGATAGGCACGTGTGTCGCCCACGTGCGCCAGCGTGTACGAATGCCCGCGCAGCACCAGCGCCGTGAGGGTGGTGAGCCCCAAGGCCGGGCTGCGTTGCCGGTTCACCGAACACAGCCAGTGGTTTTGCGCGCTGATGATGCGGTCCAGCGCAACGGTGGTGTCCCAGGTCGGCGGGGTGCCGAAGTAGTCGCGCACCAGGCTGGTGACTGTGGTTTGCGCGGCCTCGCGGCCCATGCCACCCGTGCTCACGCCATCGGCAATGGCGAGGATGCAACCCATGTCGGCGTCGCCGGGTTCCGGCAACAGCGCCGCGCAGAAGTCTTCGTTGATGTCTTTGCGTCCCGAGGCGGAGGCGAAGCCGATGTCGATTTCAAATGCCATGCACCAGCATACGCAATTGCCGTGCCTGCGGGGAAAGGCCAAAAGCGGGCTTGCGCCTCTTTTTGGTGCACGTCTAGCCAGTGCGACGCCCCCACGATGGAAGAAATTGGCACGACCCTTGCTCTAACTACCGGGTAACTGGTGAACCGAAGGATTCCATGAAGAAACTGAAGTTGGTGATGGTTGGCAATGGCATGGCGGGGGTGCGCACGCTGGAGGAATTGATCAAGGTGGCGCCTGAGTTGCATGACATCAGCGTGTTTGGCGCCGAGCCGCACCCCAACTACAACCGCATCTTGCTCTCGCCGGTGCTTGCCGGTGAACAAACCCTCGATGAGATCGTGTTGAACCCGTGGGACTGGTACAAGGAAAACCACATCACCCTGCACGCCGGCAAAAAAGTGGTGGAAGTTGACCGCGTCAAACGCGTCGTGAAAGCCGACGATGGCACCGAGGAGCCGTATGACCGCCTGCTGCTGTGCACCGGTTCCAACCCTTTCATCCTGCCAGTGCCCGGCAAAGACCTGCCGGGCGTGATCGCCTACCGCGACATCGCCGACACCGAGGCGATGATCGAGGCGGCGAAGAAATACAAAAACGCCGTGGTGATCGGCGGCGGCCTGTTGGGCCTGGAAGCCGCCAACGGCCTGATGCGCCGGGGCATGAATGTCACCGTGGTGCACGTGATGCCGACGCTGATGGAGCGCCAGCTCGACGCCGTGGCCGGCAAGATGTTGCAAAAATCGCTGGAAGACAGGGGCCTGAAATTCCTGATTGGCGCGCAGACGCAGGAGCTCACCGCCGGGCCCGATGGCCGGGTGGGAAGTATCAAATTCAAGGAAGGTACCGCTGAACCGACAGAAATAGCCACCGACCTGGTAGTGATGGCCGTCGGCATCCGCCCCAACACCGCCTTGGCCGAAGCCATGCAGCTGCACTGCAACAAGGGCATTGTGGTGAACGACACCATGCAGACCACCACCGACGCGCGCATCTACAGCGTGGGCGAATGCGCCGCGCACCGGGGCATCGCTTATGGCCTGGTGGCGCCGCTGTTTGAGCAGGCCAAAGTGGCGGCCAACCACCTGGCGCAGTTCGGCATTGGCCGCTACACCGGCTCGCTCACCTCCACCAAACTCAAGGTGACGGGCATCGACCTGTTCAGCGCGGGCGACTTCACCGGCGGGCCAGACACTGAAGAAATCGTCATGAGCGACCCCTTTGGCGGTGTCTACAAAAAGCTGGTTCTGAAAGACGACAAACTCATCGGCGCCTGCCTCTACGGCGACACGGTCGATGGCAGCTGGTACTTCAAGCTGCTGCGCGACGGCCGCAGCATTGCCGATATCCGCGACAAACTCATGTTTGGCGAAAGCAACATCGGCGACGTGGGCCACGAGGGCCACAGCAAAGCCGCCACCATGCCCGATGACGCCGAGGTCTGCGGCTGCAATGGCGTGAAAAAAGGCACGATCTGCAAGGCGATCCGCGAGAAAGGCCTGTTCACACTGGACGAAGTGCGCAAACACACCAAAGCCAGCGGCGGCTGCGGCTCCTGCACCGGCCTGGTCGAGCAAATTTTGATGTTCACAGCGGGTGGCGACTATTCCGCCACACCCAAAACCAAGGCCATGTGCGCCTGCACCGAGCACGGGCACCAGGCGGTGCGTGACGGTATCGTCAAAAACAAGCTGGTCACGATCGCCAGCGTGCAGCAGTTCTTTGAATGGAAGACGCCCAACGGCTGCGCCAGTTGCCGCCCGGCGCTCAATTACTACCTGATTTCCAGCTGGCCCAAGGAAGCCAAAGACGACCCGCAGAGCCGCTTCATCAACGAACGCAGCCACGCCAATATCCAGAAAGACGGCACCTACAGCGTCATCCCGCGCATGTGGGGGGGCGAGACCACCGCCAGCGAATTGCGCCGTATCGCCGACGCGGTGGACAAATACAAAATCCCCACCGTCAAAGTCACCGGCGGTCAGCGTATCGACCTGCTGGGCGTGAAGAAGGAAGACCTGCAAAACGTCTGGAAAGACATCGGCATGCCCAGCGGCCACGCCTATGCCAAAGCCTTGCGCACAGTCAAAACCTGCGTCGGCAGTGAGTGGTGCCGCATGGGCACGCAGGACTCGACCCAGATGGGCAAGGACCTGGAGCGCGCCATGTGGCGCATGTACGCCCCGCACAAGGTGAAATTCGCCGTGAGCGGCTGCCCGCGCAACTGCGCCGAAGCCGGCATCAAGGATGTCGGCATCATCGGTGTGGACAGCGGCTGGGAGATGTATGTGGCGGGCAATGGCGGCATCAAGACCGAAGTGGCGCACTTCTTCACCAAGCTCAAAACCCCCGCCGAAGTGCTGGAATACACCGGCGCGTTTTGCGAGTTGTACCGCCAGGAAGGCTGGTACCTGGAACGTACCGTGCATTTCGTCAACCGGGTCGGGCTGGACTACGTGAAGAAGAAAATCCTGGACGACCACGAAGGCCGCAAGGCCCTGTGGGAGCGCTTGCAGTTTGCGCTGGACGGCGAGCCTGACCCCTGGTTTGAGTTTGACAAGGCGGCGGTGGACACCCGGCAATTTGAGGCAATTTCCGCCTGAGCGCCACTGTATGCAAGAACAAACCATGACCGACTGGAAAAGAATCTGTTTTGTAAGCGACATCCCCGTGTTGGGCGCACGGCGCGTGTCCCGCGCGCTGGGCCTGGACGTGGCGGTGTTCCGCAATTCCGAAGACAAGGTGTTCGCGCTGCTTGACCGGTGCCCGCACAAGGGCGGTCCGCTGTCGCAGGGCATCGTGCACGGGACCAGTGTGGCCTGCCCGCTGCACAACTGGAACATTGGCCTGGGCGACGGCTGCGCCCGCGCGCCCGACGAAGGCTGCACGCCAAAGTTTGCCGTGCAGGTTAGAGACGGCACGGTGTTTCTGGACGCCCAGGAGCTCAAAACTCTGGCGCTGGAGCATACGCGGCCGCTCGCCGGGCCAGCGCGGCGCGTGCATGAGACAGCCTGAGGGCTGCCTGGATGCGAGAAACCAAATCCACCTGCCCCTATTGTGGTGTCGGCTGCGGCGTCATCATCGAATCCGACGGCAATCAAATCACGGGTGTGCGCGGCGACCCGGATCACCCGGCGAATTTCGGCCGGCTTTGCAGCAAAGGCAGCACGCTGCACCTCACAGCCGCACCGCACATCACGCGGCAGTCGCGCCTGCTCGAGCCTCAGTTCCGGCCGCAGCGCCAAGGCCCGGCAGTGCCCGTCAGTTGGGACAGCGCCCTCGACCTGGCTGCAGACCGCTTTGCCAGCATCGTCCGCAACGACGGCCCCGACGCCGTCGGCTTCTACCTCTCGGGCCAGTTGCTGACGGAGGACTACTACGTCTTCA
>JANNEZ010000270.1:0-8308 GCA_031379255.1 Rhodoferax sp.
GGCAACCTCAAACCGGCGTCCCTGGGCGTGCTGGCCATTGGCGTGGCGGGTTGTGCCGCCTTGCTGCTGGCGGCCAGCAGCGACAACAAACTCGGTTTGATCGCCGTGGGCGGGTTTGCTGGCGCCGTAATCGTGTTTGCAGGTCTGGGCTTCGTTGCTGTGAAACTGCTGCGCCGCGTCGTCAACGAAGCCACGGCGCCGCGCTGGCTGGTGCTGGCCACCCGGCAGATTTCGGCAAGGCCCGCCTATGCGGTGGTGCAAATCAGTGCTTTGGCGGTGGGTTTGCTGGCATTGGTGCTGCTGGTCTTGTTGCGCACCGACCTGATCAACAGCTGGCGCCAGGCCACGCCGCCCGATTCTCCGAACCGCTTTGTCATCAACGTCATGCCCGACCAGGCGGACAGCTTCCTGAAGGCGCTCGACGAGGGCGGAGTGAAAAAATTCGACTGGTACCCGATGATCCGCGGCCGGCTGATCGAGATCAACGGCAAGACCGTAGCGCCCGCCAGTTTGGCCGACGACCGCGCGCGCCGCCTGCTGGACCGCGAGTTCAACCTGTCGACCAGCGTCAAGCGCCCCGCGCGCAACGAAGTTACCAGCGGAAGATGGGTCGAGAACGAAGCCGGCGCGGTGAGTGTGGAGGAATACGTGGCCACAACACTGGGTTTGAAGCTCGGCGACACACTCAAGTTCGACATCGGCGGCATACAGGTGGAGTCCAGAATCACCTCGGTGCGAAAGGTCGATTGGGGCTCGATGCGGGCGAATTTCTACATGATTTACCCGGTGGCCAGTTTGCCCAACGTGCCCACCACCTACATGAGCGCGTTCAAGGCCCCTGACGTGAAGGGGTTTGACAACAGCCTGGTGCGCCAGTTTCCCAACATCACCAATGTCGACATGTCACAGGCGCTGGCGCAGGTGCAACGGGTGCTCGACCAGGTGATTGGCGCCGTCGAATTCCTGTTCGGGTTCACGCTCGCTGCCGGGTTGGTGGTGCTGTTTGCCGCGGTGACCGCCACGCGTGAGGAGCGTGCGCGCGAATTCGCCATCATGCGTGCGGTGGGCGCCCGTGCTTCATTGCTGCGCCAGGTGCAGCGCGCGGAGCTGGTTGGGGTCGGCTTGCTGGCGGGTTTTCTGGCCGCAGTGGTCGCAGCGATTGTGGGCTGGGCGTTGGCCAAATACGTCTTTGAATTTGAATGGACGGTGTCAGCCTGGGTGCCCCTGTTTGGCGCATTGGCCGGTGCCGTGTTGGCATTGGGCGCCGGCTGGTGGGGCTTGCGTGACGTGTTGCGCCGACCCGTGGTGGAAACCTTGCGCAGGGCCGCGCAATGAGGCTGGCGGTCCAAAAGACTGGATTGCACAAAATTTTCGTGTACTATTAATTAAATATAATAATATATTAAAAATTTATAAATTATTTATACCAAAATAAATAGCAATAAAATTATATAATACGTGACTTTAATGGCAATTAATTTCACATTTTATTTATTGAAATAAATAATTTTAAAAATTTCCATCAGTACCGATGAACATTGAAGAAAGACCCACATTCGCCACCCCTTTTGAGTGGATCGGCGGCGAGGCCAAGGTCAAGGCGCTGACTGAACGTTTTTATGATTTGATGGATCTGGAGCCTGCCTACCAGGCCTTGCGTGCCGTGCACGGCACGGCCCTGGTGAATGCGCGCCAAAAACTGTTTTGGTTCCTGTGCGGCTGGCTCGGTGGCCCACAACACTACACCGGGCGATTCGGTCACCCGGCGCTCAGGGCGCGGCACATGCCCTTCAAGATCGGCATTCTGGAGCGCGACCAATGGCTCGCCTGCATGGACCAGGCGATGGGCGAGACCCATGTGCCTGAAGACCTGCGGGCGAATTTGCGGGCATCGTTTTACAAGACGGCCGACTGGATGCGCAACACCCCCGCCTGAGGTGATGCGCAGCGTCAGTGCGTGGCAGCCAGCAGCACCACCACCGCACCGGCGCCACCATCGGCCGGTTTGGCCTGCACAAAGGCCAGCACTTCCTTCTTTTGCACGAGCCAGCCATGCACCTTGTTTTTCAGCACCGGCGCCTTGCCCGGCGAGCCCAGCCCTTTGCCATGCACCACACGCACGCAACGCAGGCCATTTTTTGAAGATTCCCGGATGAAAGCGGCCAGGCGCTGGCGCGCTTCGTCGCTGCGCAAGCCATGCAGATCCAGTTGGGCCTGAATGCTCCAGTTGCCGCGGCGCAGTTTGCGCGTCACGTCTATGCCAATGCCGCTTTGGCGGAAGCTTAGGGTGTCGTCAACGTCGAGCAGGGTGGTTACGTCAAACTCGTCGCTGATGGCCTCTTGCAATACGGCCTGGTCATCGCGTTGCTGCTGCCTGGGTATGGCCTCGGGCAGCGCCGGCTTCAAGTGCGCGCGGCGCTTGTCGGGCAGGGGTTGGACGATGCCGGCCGCGTTGGCGAACAGGTTGCGCTCGGCGGCCAGCCGTTGTTTCACAAGCGCCTGCTGCGCGCGGGTGTGCGTTTCCAGCGCGACGCGCCGGGCGATGTCGAGCTTCACCTGTTTCAGGTCGGCCAGTGTTGTCATGCGGCCTTTTGCCGTCGTTTGCGGCGCTGGTTTGTTCACATCAGTCCCCGTTCGGCCATCGAAAACGCCTCACCCGGCGCGACGATGATGTGGTCCAGCACCTGCACGTCGATCAATGCCAGCGCCGCCTTGAGCGTGCGCGTCAAGGCTTCGTCGGCCCGGGACGGCACCGCCGAGCCGCTCGGGTGGTTGTGTGACAACACCACGTGGCTGGCTTTAAGGTGCAGCGCCCGCAGCGCCACCTCGCGCGGGTAGACGGAGGTTTGTGAGAGAGTGCCGCGAAACATCTCTTCGAGCGTGATCATGCGCATGGCGGTGTCCAGGAACAGCACGGCAAACACTTCGTAGGGCCGGCTGGCCAAATGCAGCTGCAAATACTGCTTCATCGCCTCGGGGGTCGCCAGCACCGTCTGCTGGGTCAATTTCTGCGCCAAGGCGCGGCGCGCCAGTTCCAGCACGGCCACCAGTTCGGAGCGTTTGGCCGGCCCCAGGCCCTTGACGCGCTGAAGGTCTTCCGCGGTGGCGTTGAGAAGGCCGGCCACGCCGTCAAACCCGCTGCCATCCTTGGCCAGTTGCAGCAACTCGTCTGCCAGTTGCAACACGCCTTTGCCCTTGATGCCGGTTCGCAGCAGCAGCGCCAGCAGCTCGGTGTCGCTCAGTGCGCCGGGGCCGCGTGCCAGCAGCTTCTCGCGCGGGCGGGCGTCGGCAGGGAGGTGTTTGATGGACATGGAATTTCTGCAAATCGACCGGTGAGGCCGTCTCTGTGGGACCGTTGGCAGGTTTCTACAATACGGGTCAGTTTATCGAGAGTTTCATGACCGCCCCACCGATTGCCAGCGCCCGCGTCCAGCCGGCATCCTTTTTGACCCTGCATTACCGCTTGGCGGGCCCTGCCGGCGACATCATCAACACCTTCAGCGGCAAACCAGCCACACTCTCTCTGGGTACAGGCGAACTGTCGCCAGCCGTGGAGGCCTGCCTGATGGGCCTTGAAGAAGGCGCCCGCGCTACTTTCGATTTGCCTGCCGGCAGCGCCTTTGGTGAACGCAAAACAGAAATGGTGCAGTGGGTGGCGCGCAAACTGCTCAAAACCTTGGGTGATCCGCTGGAGGTGTACCGGGTGGGCGACGTTGTGCAATTTCCCACGCCCGATGGCCAGGCCCAATACGCAGGGGCCGTGTTGCAGATCAACAGTGAGGGGCAGGATGGCGCGGTGTTGTTCGACTTCAACCACCCGCTGGCCGGACAGCCCGTGAGTTTTGAAGTGCACCTGATCGGAGTTTTATGAACGCAGGACACGAAGTGGAGAATCTGGACGTCAACATCCTTTTGGCCGAGCCGCGCGGGTTTTGCGCGGGGGTTGACCGGGCCATCGAAATTGTGGAGCGCGCGCTGGCGAAATTTGGCCGCCCCATCTACGTGCGCCATGAGATTGTGCACAACACCTATGTGGTGGACGACCTCAAGGCGAAGGGCGCGATCTTCATTGAGGAACTGAACGACGTGCCGCCTGGCGCCACGCTCGTTTTCAGCGCCCACGGTGTCAGCAAGGCCATTCAGCAGGAGGCGCGGGCGCGCGGGTTCCAGATTTTTGACGCCACTTGTCCGCTGGTGACCAAAGTGCACGTCGAGGTTGCCAAACTGCACAAAGAGGGGTTTGAGTTCATCATGATCGGCCACAAGGGCCACCCGGAAGTTGAAGGCACCATGGGCCAGCTCGAAAGCGGCATCCATCTGGTGGAAGATGTGGCGGATGTGGCCCGCGTCAACCCGCGCCAGACCGCGAAACTTGCACTGGTGACACAGACCACACTCAGTGTGGACGACGCCGCCGAAATCTCAGCCGCCGTGAAGGCGCGTTTCCCCCAAGTGCAAAGCCCGAAGCAGCAGGACATCTGTTATGCCACGCAAAACCGGCAGGACGATGTCAAGCTGATGTCGCCCCAGGTTGACGTGATGATTGTGGTCGGCAGCCCGACCAGCTCCAACAGCAACCGGCTGGCTGAGCTCGCACGCAAGCTCGGCGTGCCCAGTTACATGGTCGACAACGCCGATGAACTGCAAACCCAGTGGCTCGAAGGCAAACAACGCGTGGGCCTGACGGCGGGCGCCTCGGCCCCTGAAATTCTTGTCAAACAGGTGATTGACCGCGTCAAGGCGCTGGGCGCTGTGTCGGTGCAAAAAATGAATGGCGTGCGGGAAACCACCAAATTTCCCCTGCCCAAGGGCCTGAAGGTGGACTGAGTCCGCCATGGCGCAAGCCTGAATCTAAAATCAGTCCATGCTTGATATCCTCCTCCTGAGAAAAGACCTTGATTCGGCCATCGCCCGCCTTGAGACCCGCAAAAAGCCGCAAAACTTCCTGAACGTGGACGCGTTTCGTGGGTTAGAGCTTAGGCGGAAGCACCTCCAAATCAAAACTGAGGAATACCAATCCCGTGTCAAATTGTTTTCACACGAGTTTGGTGAACATGTGAAGCAGGGTAAGCAGACGGCGTACCTCATTGCAAAATATTTTGGCGTTCAGGTTTCCAGTCACAAAGAAATACTCGCTTCGTACGAGCAGGAGCTCTCGGCAATCCAGGCGGAACTTCAGTCCCTGCTGCTGGCGGTGCCCAACTTGCCCCACGACAGTGTGCCGGTTGGCGCGGACGAACACGGCAATGTCGAGATCCGCCGTTGGAGCCCTGCCGGAAAAGACCCAGTTGCTCTGGATTTCGAAGCGAAAGACCACGTCGACATTGGCACACCCTTGGGTCTTGACTTCGACATGGGCGTGAAATTGACGGGTTCACGGTTCACCGTGATGAAAGGCCCGATCGCCCGCTTGCACCGTGCGCTGGCCCAGTTCATGCTGGATGTGCAGACCCAGGAGCATGGTTACACCGAGTGTTACACGCCCTACATCGTCAATGCTGACACACTCAAAGGCACCGGGCAGTTGCCCAAATTCGAGGCCGACCTGTTTGCCGCAAAAAAGGGCGGGCAAGAGGGCGGGCCGGTGGCCGACAACACAACGCTTTATCTCATTCCCACCAGCGAAGTCACGCTGACCAATTTTGTGCGCGATGTGGTCGTAGCGGCGGCAGATTTGCCGATCAAACTCACGGCGCACACGCCGTGTTTCCGTTCCGAAGCCGGCTCTTACGGTCGCGACACACGCGGCATGATCCGCCAGCACCAGTTTGACAAGGTTGAGATGGTGCAGATCGTGCACCCCGAGAAAAGTTACGATGCGCTGGAGGCCATGACGGGCCACGCCGAAGTGATTCTGAAAAAACTGGGCCTGCCCTACCGTGTCATGTCGCTGTGCACCGGTGATATGGGTTTCGGCGCGGCCAAGACTTATGACCTCGAAGTCTGGCTGCCCGGCCAAAACGCCTACCGCGAGATCAGCTCGGTCTCCAACTGCGAAGCCTTCCAGGCGCGGCGCCTGCAGGCCCGCTTCAAGAACGCGCAGGGCAAAAACGAGCTGGTGCACACCTTGAACGGCTCAGGCCTGGCGGTGGGGCGCACACTGGTGGCTGTGCTTGAAAACTACCAGAATACGGACGGAACTGTCACCGTGCCTGCGGTGTTGCATCCCTACATGGGCAGCCTCACAACACTTTCCCCGTGACACCCGCGCCACGCCAGCTTGACCTGCTATGCATTGCGATTGATACTTGCTGCAATGCCGACAACGGCATGAACTCACCCTCCAGAGCGCGAGACCCCACTTCATGATGTTCAATTTGGCTGATCTGTTCCAGGCCTACCTCGTGCCATTTGCCATCGCCGTGCCGATTGGCCTGCTGCTGATTTTTCTCGGCTTGCGCAAAGGCGGCGGCGACCGCGTGCCCGACATCCCGGAGGAGCCGCCAGTGGCAGGACGCGCGGAAACGGCCGTGTCGGTCGACATCGCAGTCGGTAAAACATCGCAGTTTGAGGCCGGTTCTTCCTTGCACGGCGTCAGTATTTCTCCGGGCGGCGGCATCGACCTGCCGCTGAGCGTGCATGAGAAAACGCAGGTCATCGACTTGCGCAAGCCCGGCGGAGCCGCTATCGGCGTGGGGGACCACAAGGTCAGCATCCTGGTGGTGGACGATTCAGCCGTGCCGCGCGCCAAGCTGCGCAAGTTGTTTGAAACGCAGGGTTATGAAGTGGTCACCGCCAATGACGGCGTGCAGGCGCTGGAGGAACTGGCCCGCAACCGGTTCTCGGTGGTGATCACCGATCTGGAAATGCCCAACATGAACGGCATCGAGTTGATTGCCGCCATTCAAGGCAGCCTCGATACGGAAGACCTGCCGGTCATTGCCATCACCGGCCATGAAGACATGCAGGCGCGGGTGAACGACATCCGTGGCCTTTTTGGCATTTTCAAGAAACCCTGGAACGACCGCGAGCTGCTCAAGCGGGTTGACGTTTTGGCGGCCATCCGCAAATAAGGCTGCCGGTCCGAAGGGGCCCGCCTGCGCGCACCCTTGGACACTTTCACCGAGCTGGTTCGCCAGCGGGCCTTTGTCCGCATCTGGTTCGCCCGGCTGTTTGGCACCACCGCCAACCAGATGTTGCTGGTGGCCATTGCCTGGCAGATGTATGAGATCACTGGCAGCGCCTGGGACCTGGGCCTGGTGGGTCTTTACCAATTCCTGCCCGCGCTGGCATTGACTTTGCCCGCCGGACATCTCGCCGACCGCGTACACCGTCCGCACATCGTGGCCGTTTGTTATTTCACCCAGTTGGTCGTGGCCGTGGTGCTGGCTGGCGCGTCGCTTCCTGCGCCTGCCGCAGGAGCGGCTTCTGGCTGGCAAACGGCGCTGACACGCGAGTTGTTGTTGTTCGCCTCGGTGGTCATCGGCTCGGTTCGCGCCTTCCAGATGCCGGCGCAGCAGGCGTTGACGCCGCTCTTGGTGCCAACACTCCTGCTGCCCCGCGCGACAGCCCTGAGCGCGTCGGGCATCCAGGCCGCCGTGGTGGGCGGCCCGGCGCTCGGAGGTTTGATTTTCGCTTTGGGCGACAGCGCGGTTTACGCCGCCTGCGCGGTCTTGATGCTGATCGCCCTGGCCTTGCTGCTCGCAACCCGGGTTGCGCGCGCGCCCCGCGACGACGAACCTGTCAACCTGCAAACCGTGTTTGCCGGTGTCACTTTCATCTGGCAGCGCAAGCTGCTGCTGGGCGCCCTGTCGCTGGATCTGATGGCGGGCCTGCTGGGTGGCGCCACAGCCTTGCTGCCGATTTTTGCCAAAGACATCCTGCAGGTCGGTCCGCTGGGTCTGGGTTTGTTGCGCAGCGCCCCTGCGGTGGGCGCCTTGATCACGTCCATAACGCTGGCCCGCTGGCCGTTGCGCCGCAAAGTCGGCCCCAAACTCCTGTTGGCCGTGGTGGCTTACGGCTTGTGCATGCTGGCGTTTGCGGCGTCAACCGTCTTCATCATCTCCCTGCTGGCGCTGGCGCTCTCGGGCGCGGCAGACATGGTCAACGTGGTGGTGCGCCAGACCCTGGTGCAGCTGGAAACGCCGGACGCCATGCGCGGCCGCGTCAGCGCTGTCAACAGCATTTTCATCGGGGCTTCCAACCAGCTCGGCGAGTTTGAGTCTGGCGTCACGGCCGCCTGGTGGGGCGCAGTTGGTTCTGTGGCGGTGGGCGGTGTAGCCACACTGGCGGTGGCGGCATTGTGGTGGAAGTGGTTTCCGCAACTCGTGCGGCGGGACCGGATGCAATAAAAGCCACGGAAACATCG
>JANNEZ010000326.1:0-2246 GCA_031379255.1 Rhodoferax sp.
ATCAACTCTGCGATGCCCGCCTTTGTGAATGTGCCCAAAGCGGTGCTCTACGGTTTTGCCGCAGACCCGGTGTGCGAAGCATTGGCATCGGCCGGCGCGGCATTGCTGCGCGAGCCACAGCCTGACGCGGTGGTGGCGCAATGGCTGAACAGCCTTTTCATCACACTCGCGGTGGCGCAGCCTGTGGCGGACAAACCGGCGCTGCATGGCGAACCCGTGCCGCCGCGCCGCTGGGACGATGCCGCTTTGGCGGACTTCGCCAGCCTCTCATCGACGGTTGCCTGCGAGTGCCCGCGCCACGTGGCCGAGCTCTTGGTGCAGCTTTCGCGCTTCGAGACCTACAGCGCCCAGTGCGAGCGCCGCAATCTGGCTGACGCCGAGCTGCACGCGTACTTGCGGCAAGTCGCGACCGCATCGCGCGCCCGGTTTGAGGCGGCACTTGAACATGTCGCTTTACATGAGGGGCTGATGCTGCCTCCACCACCGACACACGCCGAAGCGGCAGTGGCAGCCGCCGCGCTGCGTTTGAATTGAGTTTGCCGACCCCATGCCCCGCCTGACGCAAGTCCCGAACCTGGCCATTGCCGCCTTGAGGGCGGATGGGGGGAAGGCGGCTTTGAGGTGTGCTGGAACTGCGCAACGCCGATGCCGCCCTAGGAGCAGGTTCTGGCAGCAAAATAAGGCCATGACCCTCACCGAACTCAAATACATCGTCGCCGTATCGCGCGAGCGGCATTTTGGCCGCGCGGCGGACGCCTGCCACGTCTCGCAGCCGACACTGTCGGTGGCGGTGAAGAAACTCGAAGACGAGCTGGAGGTGAAACTCTTTGAGCGCAGCGCCAACGAAGTCACCGTGACACCGCTGGGCGAAGAGATCGTGCGCCAGGCGCAGAGCGTGATCGAGCAGGCCAGCCTGATCCGCGACATTGCCAAACGTGGCAAAGACCCGCTGGCAGGGCCGCTCAAACTCGGCGTGATCTACACCATTGGGCCCTATTTGTTGCCGGACTTGGTGCGCCAGATGATCCAGAAAACGCCGCAAATGCCGCTGATGCTGCACGAGAACTTTACCGTGCGCCTCCTGGAGATGCTGCGCAATGGCGAGATCGACTGCGCGATCCTGGCCGAGCCGTTCCCAGACGCCGGCCTGGCCCTGGCAGCGCTGTACGACGAGCCCTTCATGGCTGCGGTGCCCGCGACCCACCCGCTGGCGGCGCGAAAAAGCGTGAGCAGCGAAGCGCTGAAAAAGGAAACCCTGTTGCTGTTGGGCGCAGGGCACTGTTTTCGCGACCACGTGCTGGAGGTGTGCCCCGAATTCGCGCGTTTTTCCAGCAACGCCGAGGGCATTGCCAAATCCTTCGAGGGCTCGTCGCTTGAAACCATCAAACACATGGTGGCCGCCGGCATGGGCGTGACCCTGGTGCCGCGCCTCTCAGTGCCCAAAGAGGCGCTGCTGGAAGCCGCCGCCGCGCCGAAAAACCGGCGAAAAAAAGACGACGCGGCTTTCGTGAAGTATCTGCCTATCGTCGAAAACGCGCCCGGCGGCGCCGAGCTGGCCGCCCCAACACGCCGGGTGGTGCTGGTGTGGCGGCGCAGTTTCACCCGCTACGAGGCGATTGCGGCACTGCGCAACGCGGTGTACGCGTGTGAGTTGCCTGGGGTGGCGCGTTTGTCGTGAATTATCTGGATTTGATTCGCTGGAACCGCCCTGCCGGCTGGTTGCTGCTGCTGTGGCCCTCATTGAGCGCCTTGTGGATCGCGGCGCAGGGTTTCCCGGGCTGGCATCTGCTCGCGGTGTTTGTGGCGGGCACCGTGCTCATGCGCAGCGCGGGCTGTTGCCTCAACGACGTGGCAGATCGCGACTTCGACAAACACGTCAAACGCACGGCCGACCGGCCGGTCACCAGCGGCAAGGTGTCGGTGAAAGCCGCTTTGCTGCTGGGCGCCGTGTTGGCCTTGCTGGCCTTTGGCCTGGTGTTGACCACCAACGCCGTGGCGGTGGCCTGGTCCGTCGTGGCGCTCGTCGTGGCGATGGTTTACCCTTACGCCAAACGGTTCATCGCCATGCCGCAGGCGGTGCTGGGCGTCGCCTTCAGTTTTGGCATCCCAATGGCCTTCGCCGCAGTCATGGGAAGCGTTCCGCTGGTGGCCTGGCTGCTGCTCTTGGGCAACCTGTTTTGGGTGCTCGCCTACGACACCGAATACGCAATGGTCGACCGGGACGATGATCTGAAAATCGGCATGAA
>JANNEZ010000332.1:0-1604 GCA_031379255.1 Rhodoferax sp.
GGCAACCGCAACCGGCCTGAGCGTCCGCCCCAGGCCGGACGAGGCGGCGCTGGCGATCGCGGCCCGCGCGGGGGTGACCCCATCGAACGGGCCGACCGGCAGGCGGCCGCCAGCCAGCCCGATCCGATGAAAACCTCGATGGGCTACATTGGCGCAGACAGCTTCACCCGGCAACGCCAGGGGCAGGGCCAGGGGCAAGGGCAACGCCGCGGTAGTGGCGGCCAGCGGGGGCCGGGCGGTCCGCGCGGCGGCATGGGGCAGGGCGGCCAGGGTGGTCGTGGCGGCAACGGCGGCGGCGGCGGCGGCGGCCGGGGTAGCCGCAGCCGATAGTCCCGTGGTGGTTGGCGCTGTCGCCGGCCGCCGGATGGCATCCAAACATACCCATATTGGGGTTGATTAGATCATTTTTTGGCTCTGATGATCAAATTTAGATAAAAACCGGTAATTAGGTCACGTATTTATTGAATAGTTTGCTATATAATATATAGCACGCTACGGACTGGCTCAAAGTTGCCCCGAGCACGATCCGGCGCGCGCGGTGACACCCTCCATTCGCAGCGGCTTGCGTCGCCCGGGTTAAAATAAGCGGCTTTGCCCCTCGGGCATGTCACCCTAAAACCAATCCGCAGGAAGTTTCACATGGCCATCGAACGCACCCTCTCCATCATCAAGCCCGACGCTGTCGCGAAAAACGTCATCGGCCAGATTTACGCCCGTTTTGAAGGCGCGGGCCTGAAGGTTGTGGCGGCCCGCATGGCGCATCTCTCGCGCGGCGACGCAGAAGCGTTTTACGCGGTGCACAAGGCGCGTCCGTTTTTCAAGGACCTGGTCGGCTTCATGATTTCCGGCCCGGTGATGATCCAGGCGCTGGAAGGCGAAGGCGCCATCCTGAAGAACCGCGACCTGATGGGCGCGACCGATCCGAAAAAAGCCGCTGCCGGCACCATCCGCGCCGATTTCGCCGACAGCATTGACGCGAACGCCGTTCACGGCTCCGACGCCGCTGAAACCGCCGCCGTTGAAATCGCCTTTTTCTTCCCCGGCATGAACGTGTATTCGCGTTGATGCACCCGGCCTGACGCCTGACGCTCTCTGCCATGACGGCCAACCTGCTTGAGTTCGACCACAGCGGGTTGGCTGCGTTCTGCGAGGGCCTGGGCGAAAAAGCTTTCCGTGCCAAACAGCTTTTTCGCTGGATCCACCAAAACGGCGAAACCGATTTCGGCCGCATGACCGATCTGGCGAAATCCTTTCGCCAGAAGCTCAAGGCGAGTGCGCGGGTTGAGGCGTTGCCGGTCAATACCCAGCAGGAATCGGCCGACGGCACCATCAAGTGGCTGTTTGACGTGGGCGGTGGCGATGCCGTCGAAACTGTCTTTATTCCCGAAGACGACCGCGGCACCCTGTGCATTTCCTCGCAGGCCGGTTGCGCCGTGGGTTGCCGGTTTTGTTCCACCGGCCATCAAGGGTTCAGCCGCAACCTCACCACGGGTGAAATCGTCGCGCAGCTGTGGTTTGCCGAGCATTACCTGCGCCGCCATTTGAAGAAGAAACCGGGGCAGGGCGAGCGCGTCATCTCCAATGTGGTGATGATGGGCATGGGG
>JANNEZ010000351.1:0-2092 GCA_031379255.1 Rhodoferax sp.
GAAATCGAACCAGCTGCGCTGCTCGGTGATGGCCTGCTGGGCGAACTCAAGCTGCTCAACAATCGATTCAGTGTCCATGCTGTCTGCCCTTGAAGAAGCCGGGCGCGGCCCGTCGAACCCACCCGTGCAAACCACTTTACGCCCGCGTTTCGGGGCGTGTCAAACCGGCCCGGCACCTACACTGCGGCCCATGCATGAATTCGACGTGGTGGTCATTGGCGCAGGCGCTGCCGGCCTGTTTTGCGCGGGGGTGGCCGGGCAATTGGGCCTGAAGGTCCTGCTGGTTGACCACAGCGACAAAGTGGGGGAGAAAATCCGCATCTCGGGCGGCGGTCGCGCCAATTTCACCAACCGCGAGGTCACGGCGGCCAACTTCCTGGGCGACAACCCGAACTTCTGCCGCTCAGCCCTGGCGCGGTACACACCGCAGCATTTCATCGAGCTTGTGAACCGCCACGGCATCGCCTTTCACGAGAAACACAAAGGCCAGCTATTCTGCGACCATTCGGCCAACGACCTGATCCAGATGCTGCTGGCGGAATGTGACAAGGGGCAAGTGACCCGATGGATGTCCTGCAACATTGAATCCATCAATTTTCAGACCATTAAGTCACGTGAATTGGCGATAGTTTGCTATAAAAAACAAACTAATAATGATCAAATTTCAGGCGAAATTAACACAAAATCCGTTGTTTTAGCCACTGGCGGCTTATCCATACCCAAATTGGGTACGACTGACTTTGGTTACCGCATCGCACGCCAGTTTGGCCTGAATGTGGTCGAAACCCGCCCGGCCCTCGTGCCTCTGACCTTTGACGGCGCGGCCTGGGCGCCGTATGCCGGTTTGTCGGGTTTGTCCTTGCCCGTGTTGATCGAAACCGGCAGCAAAAAAAGCAAGACCGTTTTTGCCGAAGACCTCTTGTTCACCCACCGCGGTTTGAGTGGCCCGGCGGTGTTGCAGATCTCCAGTTTTTGGGCGCCGGGCGCGCCGATTCGCATCAATCTGGCGCCGCAGGTCGATCTGTTGGCGCATTTGCTGCGCGCCAAGGCAACGTCCAAAAAACGCATCGTCAACGAGCTGGCCACGCTGGTGCCGACGCGCCTGGCCGAAGCCTGGGTGGCGCAGGACGTGGCTTGGCAGCGGCCCGTCAACGAAGCGGGCGACAAGGCCCTGGCGGCGCTGGCTGGGCGGCTGGGCCGTTGGGAGATCACCCCCACCGGAACGGAAGGCTACAAAAAGGCCGAGGTCACCGCAGGCGGCGTTGACACCCGCGAGCTCTCCAGCCAGACCCTGGAATCGCGCGTGAAAGGCCTGTATTTCATCGGCGAAGTGGTCGACGTGACCGGCTGGCTCGGCGGCTACAACTTCCAGTGGGCCTGGGCCAGCGCCTTTGCCTGCGCGCACGGGTTGGCGCGGGCGCTCGCCGCGCCTGAGAATGCCGCAACGGCCGAAAGTTTCGGGCTATAATGCTTGGCTTTGCTGGCAAACCCCCGCTGCCTGTCACGTAACCCAAGCGGGGGAACACCGCAGTTCCTCGTTTTTCGGCCTGATCTTCCCAAAAACGGCGCCTGCACAATTTCGGAATTTTTTGACGCAATGACAACCATCCGTGTAAAAGAAAACGAGCCCTTTGACGTGGCCCTGCGCCGCTTCAAGCGCACCATTGAAAAACTGGGTTTGCTCACCGACCTGCGCGCCCGCGAGTTTTACGAAAAACCCACCGCCGAGCGCAAGCGCAAGAAGGCCGCCGCCGTGAAACGCAACTACAAGCGCATCCGCTCAATGCAATTGCCGAAGAAACTCTTTTGAAGTTTCGGCCCAAGAAGTTGTTCTGACCGGCTGGGTCGAACGCCTGAAAGGCAAGCAAAAGCCCGCTTGGCGCAATCCAGCGGGCTTTTTCAATTCTGGAGAACCCCAATGACACTCAAAGAACAGATCACTGAAGACATGAAAACCGCCATGCGCGCCAAAGACAGCGAGCGCCTGGGCACGATTCGCCTGCTGCTGGCAGACAACTTCGCTGATTGGATTTTTTGGCCCGTTCTTGACAATCGTATTCTGGATTTGAGCGCGATTCAGTTTGCTTCCCGT
>JANNEZ010000359.1:0-12418 GCA_031379255.1 Rhodoferax sp.
GCGCCGGGCGCATGGATGTCTGACAACAATTCAGGGTGATCAAACGCAGCGGTCAACAAACCATTCCTCCAGGCAAGCTCGGCCGCAGCCCAGCGGCACACACTGCTGGCCGCGCCAGTGACAGCGACCCGCAGCTCACCACCGCCGAAGTCGGCCACATAGACACCCGTCATGGCGAATCCGGAAGCCGGATGGCGGAACTTGGCATAGGCGCTTTTTTTGGGAATGGCAAATTTCACGCCAGTGATGATCTCGTCCGCCTTCAACGCCGTGGTGAACATGCCCTGAAAAAATTCTTCCGCCGCCAGTTCACGCTGCTGTGTCACCACCACGGCTTTGAGCGCCAGCAGGGCGGCCGGGTAATCGGCCGCGGGGTCGTTGTTGGCAATCGAGCCGCCCAGGGTGCCGCGTGCCCGCACCTGGGGATCGCCGATGCCGCCAGCCAGTTGCGCCAGCCCGGGAATAGCTTGCGCAAGAGGCGCCGATGCGGCCACCTCGGCGTGGCGCATGCCCGCGCCCACCCACACGTGGTCGGTTTTGACCTCGATGCGGCGCAAGTCAGGCAAGCGCGAAATGTCGACCAACTGCGTGGGCGCCGAGAGCCGGTGTTTGAGGGCCGGTATCAGCGTCATGCCGCCCGCCAGCAACCGCGCCTCGGGATCGGCCGCCAAAACCTCGCGGGCCTGGTCCAGCGCGGTCGCGATTTGGTAACGAAGTGGTTTCATGGTGAAGCCTTCAGGAATAGGTGATCCAACTGGCGTGGTCTGGATGTTCCAGATGCGGCAGCGTGTTGTAGGTTACCAGTGTGTGGCGTTTCGGGTTGACGTTGAACTCGGTGATGGAGGTGTTGCGGATGCGCAGGTTGAGCTCGATGGTCATCTCGGGCGCTGTGCCCAGGATGTGGCCCACAGCGGTCGAGATCGGGCCGCCGCTGGAGACCATGAGCACATTGCCGTTGCCCGCGCCATGCTGGGCGCGCACGTGGTCCAGCGCGCCGGTCACGCCCTTTTTGAAATCCGGGTACGACGGCATGCCCACCGGTTGGGTGGCGCCGTTCATCCAGGCGGTCAGGCCCTCGCGCAAGATGCGGAAATGCTGACGGTACAGTTCTGGCGTGTCGGGTTTTGGCAGCGGCGCGGGGTGGATGGCGTACACCACGGCGTGGCTGTCGTATTCATTGAGGCCGGTCCAAAGCAATGCCTCTGAGGTGGTTTTCATGCCTTGCTGGATGCCCGCCAGGGTTTGCGCATGGCGCTTGAGGGTGCCGGCCAGAACGGCGTCAAACACCAGGCCCTTTGCCGCCAGGTACTCGCCCAGGCGCACACTTTGCTGGTGACCCAGCGGGCTTAAGTTGTCGTAATCGTCTGCGCCAAATGAAGCCTGGCCGTGGCGTACCAGATAGAGGGTTCCCATGAGAGGGATGTTAGCCAATGACGGCGCGCCCGGTCGTCACCCAAGCGACGAACCTGCCACCGCGCCTTGAGATGCAAACTGCGCCACCGAGAACAGATGGTCAAACTCCGAGGTGAATGCTTCTGTCCACCCGCGCCGGGTACCGTCGTCAATCCACGCGGCGGTGAGGCCGTTGACCATGCAGTCGCGCAGATCGGCGATGGAGAAATCGAAGTCCCGGTGCATCATCGCCCAGGCTTGGCTTGGCGTCACGTGGTGCAGCGCCGGGTCATCCGTATTGGGGTGCAGCGCCAGGCCCAATTCGCGCATCCTGCGGATCGGGTGGTCCAGCGCCCAGCGTTCCTTGGCCAGGGTGCGCAGATAGTAGGAGTTGGTCGGCACCACGGTGAAAACCAGGCCGCGTTCTTTGCACTCTGTTGCAAACTCTGGCGCGTCGACGATGGTGTAGCCGTGGTCGATGCGATCCACCTCGAGCAAATCCACGGCGGTTTTGACATTTGTCCAGGCGCAGCCGAATTCGCCGGCGTGCGCGGTGGTCTTGAAGCCGGCTTTGCGCGCGTCGGCGTAGGCCTGTTCAAACAATTCGGGCGGGCGGTCCACCTCGCGGTAGTCGATGCCGATGCCAATCGTTTCATCACACCGGTGCTCACACATCCATTGCACCATCTCCACCGCGTCCTGCGGCGACGCTTCGCGGTCGATCGAAGGCACCAGCCGCCCGATGATGCCGCAGTCTTTTTGCGCATCGCCGATGGCGCGCAAGATGGCCGACTGCGCCTGCTGGTATGACATGCCCGATTCCCGCACCGTGCCGGTCGGGTTCCAGAAAAACTCGGCGTATTTGACATTGTGGCCTGAGGCATCCTGCAGATATTCAAAGGTGATGCGGTGCAAATCGTCGGGCGTTTGCAGCAGCCAGGCGTCCAGCGCCCGCAATACGCGCAGCACCCCCACCGGTTTTTCGCCACGGGTGTAAAACGCGGTGATTTCATCGTCCGTCAGCGGCGCTTTGGCGCGCCGGGCCAGCTCGCGAAAGGTGGCTTCACGCACCGTTCCCAGCAGGTGGCAATGCAGCTCCACCTTGGGGATGGCGTGAAAAAAGGTGTCTCCGGCCGAGCTCACGGTGGCCCCGCCAGTGCAGCGATTTTCAGGGCATTGAGCACGGTCTTTCGCAACAGGTCTTCATTTGCCACGGTGGCCACACGCGCATTGGCGCTGGCTTTGCGGGGTACACGAAATTCAACCACCGTCATGCCGCGCGTGTGGCGGCCCTCGAGTTCGGTGACGATGTGCGCCTCGCGCCAGGCCATGCCCTGCGGGCAGACCAGAGCAGCGGCTGCGGTTGGGTCGTACAGAGACATTGGCAAATGGCCATCCGGGCTTGCGATACGCACATAGCCCAGCAACAAGTCGGCCAGCACTGCGGCACGGTCGGTGCCAAGTTCACGCAAATCCTGCGCATCCTGGGCAAACACGCGCACCTGGCGGCAGGCGTCCAGCCCGACCATGTAAAAAGGTACGCCCGCATCGAGCACCACCTGGACGGCCTCCGGGTCGACTGCGGCGTTGAACTCTGCTGCCGCCGTGTGGTTGCCCGCACCCGCACTGCCGCCCATCCAGACCAGTTGGCCTATGCGCCGGGCGAGGTCCGGGCGTTGTTGCAGCAATTGCGCGATGTTGGTCAGCGGCCCCAGCGCCAACACGACGGCGGGTTCGATGCACGCGCCAATATAGGCGCCCAGCGCCGTGACGGCATGGCCTGGCGCCAATGCGGCATGCGCTGTCGGCAGTTGGCGTCCGGCTGATTTCATGGCATCCGCGCCAAGAATGTTTTGTGCGGTGACCAGTTGGCCAATCAGCGGGCGATCCGCGCCGGGGTGAATGGGGAACCGCCACTGGAAAAACGCGGCGCTGCGCAAGGCGTTGTCCGTCGCCACATCCAGGGGCGCGTTGCCGGCCACGAGAGACAGGCCGTCGACCACCCAGCCGGGTGTGTGCATCACGGTCAGCACCGCCGCGAGGTCGTCAAAACCCATGTCGGTGTCGATCCAGACGTGGTTCATGCCCGGCTCAGTCCGATTGAAGCACCACGGCGTCGGCCATCGGCAGATCAAAGGGCACCCGGTCGTGAATCGCCAGGCGCGGTGCGGGTGCCGATGAATCCGTGGCCACCTGCGCTTTGAGGGTGCCGGCCGGGCAGTGGATCAGGTATTCGACGGTTTCTCCCAAATAGGACACGCCTTTCACCTGCCCTTCATAAGGCCCGCGCCCGAGCACCACATGGCGCGGGCGCCAGGCCAGCGCGTAACTTGCCGGGTCTGCGGGAAGGGTGGGGTGTGGGCCAGAAGCGCCTGCCGGCATGGGCAGTTCACCCTGACCGCCCGCGAGCTGACCGCCCCGCACGCGGAACAGGTTTTCAAACCCGACAAACTGCGCCACAAAAGCCGAGGTCGGGCGCTCGTAAATATCCGCCGGTGTGCCTTGCTGGGCGATCTTGCCGGCGTTCATCACCACCACACGGTGCGCCAGCGCCAGCGCCTCCACCTGGTCATGCGTGACGTACAACATCGTCACACCGAGTTCGCGTTGCAGGCGCTGCAACTCGCTGCGCATCTCCAGCCGCAGGCGCGCGTCGAGGTTGGAGAGCGGCTCATCGAGCAGCAGCAGGCGCGGCCGCACCACGACGGAACGCGCCAGCGCCACACGCTGCTGCTGCCCGCCCGAGAGTTCACGCGGCAGACGGCGCTCGAAGCCTTTGAGCCCTACCATCTCGACGGCTTCCATCACACGGCGGTTCAGTTCGTCACCGGCTGCACGGCGCAGGCGCAAGCCAAAGGCGACGTTTTCAAAAACCGACAAATGCGGGAACAGCGCATACGACTGGAACACCAGGCCCACTTCCCGGGTGTTGGCGCTTTTGTGCGTGATGTCTTCGCCGCCCAGCACAATGCGGCCGGACCGGGGCGCCAGCAGCCCGGCAATCGAGCGCATGGTGGTGGTTTTGCCGCAGCCCGAAGGGCCGAGCAACGCCAGCAATTCACCTTCGGCCACCGCCAGGTTCAGGGCCTCCACGGCGACCTGGTTGGCATAGGCCAGGGTGAGGTTTTCAAGCAGCAGAAAATCAGACATAACGCGACAAACCCAGCAAACGTTCGGCCAGCAGAACAATCACCATCGACATCAGCGCCATCAGGGCCGAGAGGGCGGCAATCGACGGGTCGTAGACAAATTCCATCGAGGCCAGCATGTCGATCGGCAGCGTGGTGATGCCAGGGCCGGTGAGAAAGAGCGACACCGGCACCTGGTTGAACGAGGTGACAAAACCCAGGATGAAGGCCGCCAGAATGCCGTTCATGATGTTGGGCAGAACAATGCGGAAAAATGTGCGCAGGCGTGTGGCGCCGAGCATCACGGCGGCTTCTTCCACATCGGGCCGCAGGTTCTCCAGGCTGGCCGTGACCACGCGCACGGCGTAAGGCACCACCAGCACTGTGTGGGCCAGCACCAGCGCCAGGTTGACCGACATGTCCAGCGGAATCACCGCATGGCGCAGCAGGGCCAGGCCGACGATGATGCCGGGCACGATGACCGGCGTGAACACAATCGTGCGGATCAGCTCGCGCCCGGGAACTGGATAACGCGAAAGCCCGTAGGCGGCAGGCACACCCAGCAGCAAGGCCAGCAAGGTGGAACCCACCGCCAGCTGCATCGAGAGGATGAAACTGGCGCGGAAATTGTCCATGGCGAACACGGCGTGGAACCATCGCAGGGAGAGGCCCTGCGGCGGAAAGGCGAGCGTCTCTCCGGCAGACAGGCCCGCAGCGGCAATCAGCAGGAAAGGCCCGAGCAGGAACACGAAGATGGCCGCGAGCGTGGCCCAGCCGGCAAGGCGCATGAACCGGTTCATCGCGAACTCATCTGGATCTGGCTTTCGCGGCCCGCTTGAGCACCATGTGGGTGACGACGCCCATGGCGATCAGAATCGCGGCGATCACACTGGCGGCGACGAAGTCGTTGTTCACCGAGACCTTCTGGTACAGCAGGGTCTCCAACATCAGCACCTTGGAGCCGCCCAACACAGCCGGTGTGATGTAGGCCGTCACAGCGCCGGTAAACACCAGCGTGCCGCCGGTGACCAGGCCTTCTTTGGTCAGCGGCAGAATAACCTTGAAGAACACGCTCAGCCAGCCCGCTCCCAGCACCCGCGCGGCAGGGATCACGTCAGCGGGCAGATTCTCCAGCGCGCTGACCAGCGAGAGCACCATCAGCGGCAAAAAAAGCTGCACCAGGCCGATGAACACTGCGGTTTCGGTGAACAGGATGCGCAAAGGTTCGTCCGACAAACCCAACCCGGTGACGACCTGGTTGACCACGCCGGTGCGCCCCAGAATCACAATCCAGGCGTAGGTGCGGGCCACCGGCGAAATCATCAGCGGCAACACCACCAGTCCGACGAAGCGGCCCTTCCAGGTGGGACCGGCCTGTACGATGGCCAGCGCCGCGATGTAACCCAACACGGCCGACGTGAACGTCACCAGCGCGCCCAGACGCACCGTGCGCCACATCACCTCGACCGACAGCGGGTCGTTGAAAAACTCGGTGAACAGTTGGAGCGACCAGCCCTCGGGCGTCTTGACACTGCCCGAGAGCAAGATGCCGACCGGCAGCAAAAATGCCAACGCCACAAACACGGCGGCTGGAAGCGCCAGCGCAGTGCCGATTCTTTTGTCTTCAAACATGGCGCCTTGCCGCTATTTACCAGTCACTTGCTGGTTACTTCCCAGCAATCTTCTGGTTCCAGCCATCGACCCACGATTTGCGGTGCAGCAACTGCTGGGTCGGCGGAATCAGGTTCAGCGCCTTGGCGGTGTCGGCGCCGTAAGTCAACACGTCAGCCACTTCCTTGGGCAGTTTCACGTCCTTGTTGACGGGGCTGTCCACCAGCGCCATCGCAATCCGGGTTTGCGCCTCGGTGGACAGCCATTCGTCGATGAAGGCATAGGCCAAGTCCTTGTTTTTGCTGCCCTTGGTGACCACCAGCACGTTGATGCCGCCGGTCAGGCCTTCTTTCGGTGTGGCCCAGGCGATCGGCATGTTGAGCTTCTTGATCAGCGGCCAATTGAAGCGGCCCACCACCGCCGCGTAGATTTCTTCCTGCTGGAAGAGTTGCACCAGTTGCGCCGAACGTTCGTAAAACGTCACAACACCGCCCTTGATCTCGGACACTTTCTGGATGCCGGTGGCCAGGTTGGGGGTGGTGCCGCCATAGGCCTTGTCGATCATCATCAGCGTAGTCGGGCCTTGTGTGGTGGTGATGTTGGGCAGCGCCAGGCGGCCCTTGAGTTCGGGTTTGGCCAGGTCTTTCCAGGAGTCGATCTTGACCTTGTCGCTGCGGTAGACGATGCTGGTGGCGAAGTAGGTGTAACCCACGCCCATGTGGTTGCCAATCGGGTTTTTGGCGACCTCATGGAGCTTGTTGTAATTCTTGAGTTTGCTGACGTCAATCGGCTCGATCAGGTCTTTTTGGGCCGCTTCCAGCGCGGAAAAATCGGCCAGCACCGCCACGTCCACTTCCGGGTTGCCCTTGCGCGCTTCCATCTTGGCCAGCCGGTCGGCGCTGTTGCCGACGTTGACCACGATCTTGCATTTGCACTTGGCCTCAAACGGCGCGTACAGCTCCTTGCGCAACTCGTTCTGGCCGACGCCGAAGGCCGAGAGCACCAGGGTGCGCTCCTGGGCGGCGGCGGGCAATCCGACGAGGCCCCATGCCAGACAGGCCGTCAGGGTGGCGCCCAGGCGCAGTGGATTGAATGCAAACATGTGACACGCTCCAATGAAATCAAGCAGATTTCACTATACAAGCAAGAACCAGGGAACGAGGACGGAACGGGGCGAATTCCGGCTGCGTCCAGGATTGCTATATAAATTATAGCAAACTATTGATATATTCCGTGACTTGAAGACCAAAAAACCTTCAAATTTTGTTTGAAGCGACTCCGAAAGCCCCAATAAACCCCAATTTGGGTATGATTGGGTTCTGATACCCGCAGATCGCAGACCCTCAGGTTCAAAGGCTCACGTGGCCGTCGATGCAGGTGACCGAATCCCCGCCGATCCAGATGTCGCTGCCGACCTGTGCCACGTGCACGCGCCCGGCGCGGCCCAGCGCGGTGCCTTGCGACGCGATGTAGCGCGAAGGCGCCAGGCCCGCGCCGATGAGCCATTGCGCCACGCCAGCGTTGAGACTGCCGGTGACCGGGTCTTCGTCAACGCCGCCGTCAATGAGGTGAAAGAAGGCGCGGATCTCAAACGCGCATTCATCGCCTTCCGGTTTGGCGCCGACCGCGCCAACGTCCAGCCCGGCCAGGATGCCGCCGTCGGGTTTGAGCGCCAGCACCTGCTCGCTGGAGGCCAGCATCACGCCGCGCCACTGCGGCCCGTTGTGGCACCAGGCGTGGCGCAGGATGTCGCTGCGCGGGATGCGTAGCCCGCAGGCGATCCGTTCTACGTCAGCCTCGGGCAGCGGGCCGCTGCGGATGAGGGGTGGCGCCGCAAAGGCCAGGCGCTGGCCGTTCGGCCCCTGGCTTTGCAGCAGCTTGACCAGGCCCACACCGCACTCCTGGACGATGTGGCCGGCGCTTTTGGGCTGGCCACCCGCTTGCAGCCATGCATGGCAACTGCCCAGCGTGGGGTGGCCGGCGAAAGGCAACTCGCGCCCCGGGCAGAAGATGCGCACCTTGTAGTCGGCTTGCGGATGCTCGGGCGGCAACAGGAAGGTGGCCTCCGAGAGATTCGTCCAGTTGGTGAAGAGCTGCATTTGGGCGGTGCTGAGGCCGCTGCCATCCAGCACCACCGCCAGCGGGTTGCCCAAATACGGCGTCGCGGTGAAGACGTCGACTTGTTTGAAGGGTCTGGTTTTCAGGGCCATCGGCGTCGGCTGCGTCAGCTCAGCGGCAAATCCAGCACGCCCCGGCTCGCCGGGCGTGCGCGCGCCTGCGTGTACCAGCGGTCGATGTGCAAGTAGACAAGGCGCGGCGGCTGCGGGTGCGGCAGGCCCCACCAGCGTTGGATTTCGCAACCCAGCGGGATGTCCCCCATGGTGAAGTGTTGACCCGCCGCAAACGCATGGGTGGCGAAATGCGCGTCAAGCAGGGCCAGTTTGGGCTGCATGGCGGCGACCGATGCATGGATGGCGTCCTGGCTGCGTTTTTCTGGCGCCGTGCGAATCCACTGGATGAAGGCCTCGCGCCCAGCCGGGTTGGCGGCGGTTTGTTGCCAGTCCATCCAGCGTTCGGCGCTGAAGCGCTGCTCCAAATCGACCGGGTAAAGCGAAGCCGCGACTGCCGACGCGCCGGGCCGCCCCAAGCCAGGCACGGCCCCCCCGGGGGGCAGCGCGGCACACGAAGTGGCAAGCGTGGGGGCATATTTGGCGCACAGGTAACGCACGACCACGTTCGACTCCCACAAGACAAAACCGTCGTCGTCCACCACCGGCACCAGGGCGTTCGGGTTCAAGGCCAGGTAGCCGGGTGTTTTCACCACGCCAAAAGCGCCGCCGGCCTCGGTGCGTTCAAAGGCCATGCCCAGCTCCTGCGCTGCCCACACCACTTTTTTCACGTTGATCGAGCTCATGCGCCCCCAGATTTTCAGCATCGCTCCGCTCCTTTTTCAGAGCTTCGCCGGTTTGAACTCGCGAATCGCCTGGGCCAGCGCCGCCATGCCGGTGTTGATCTGCTCTACGCTCGCCGTGACGAAGGAAAGCCGCAGGCTGCGCGGGTCGGCGTTGTCGGCAAAAAACGGCGCGCCCGGAACAAAGGCGACTCCCTTGTCGACGGCCTGCGGCAGCAGTTCAACGGCGTTGACGTCTTCGGGCAGCCGCGCCCACAAAAACATGCCGCCGGCGGGCGTGTTCCAGGTCACATCCAGACCCTGCATTTCACGCGAGAGCGCGGCCAACATGGCGTCGCGCTGCGATTTGTACAACGCGCGGATGGTCGGCACGTGGCGGTCCAGAAAACCGCCCTGCATCACTTCGGCGATCATGCGCTGGTTGAAGCCGGGGCTGTGCAGATCGGCGGCCTGTTTGGCTTGCAGCAGTTTGGGCATCAGCGCGGGCGGGGCGATCAGGAAACCCAGGCGCAGGCCTGGAGCGAGCACTTTGGAGAAGGAGCCCAGGTAAATGCAGCCCGCCGGGTTGCGCGCAGTGAGCGGCAGGGGCGGCGGCGCGTCAAACCACAAATCGCCGTAGGGGTTGTCTTCGACGATCGGCAAGCCAATTTCGCTCGCCATTTGAGACAGGGCGGCACGGCGCTCCTCGCTCATGGTGCGGCCGGTGGGGTTTTGGAAGTTGGGCAAAAGGTAAAGGAAACGGGCCCGCTCGCCACCGGCAGAAGCCTTGGTTTTCAGGTCAGCGATCACCAAGCCTTCGTCATCGCTGGCCACACTCACGATCTCGGGTTCCATCGGCGTGAACGCCTGCAAGGCGCCCAGGTAAGTCGGCGTTTCCACCAGCACGCGGCTGCCGGCGTCGATCAGCACCTTGGCGACCAAATCCAGCCCCTGCTGCGAGCCGGTGGTGATCAACACTTGCGCGGCGTCGACCTTCCAGGGTAAATTGGCTGCGACCATTTCGCGCAGCGGCGCATACCCTTCACTCGCGGCGTATTGCAGCGCTGCCTGGCCATACGCCTCCCCTTTGCCTTGCAACACCATCTGGCAAGCGGCAGTGAACTCGCTGATCGGAAAGGTCTTGGGCGAGGGCAGGCCGCCAGCAAAACTGATGATGCCGGGGCGCTCGGTGACCTTCAATATTTCGCGGATCACCGAGGGGTTCATCTTCTCGGCGCGGGCGGCGAGTTGCCAAAAACCGGCGGACTGGATGGAATCTCGTTTCATGGCTAAGCTCCTCGCAAAAAAAACTGTTCAATGCACCGGCATCCGTTTGCCAATAAAAACCGTGGCGATCACCGCCAGCCCAAACCCGAGCGTCAACGCGTCCAGCGTTTCGCCCAGCAGCGGCACCGCAAACAGCAGGCTGATGAAGGGTTGCACCAGTTGCACCTGGCTCACCCGCACCGCGCCGCCCAGCGCCAGGCCACGGTACCACGCGAAGAAGCCCAGCCACATGGAAAACAGCGCCACGTAGGCAAACGCCCACCAGCTCGCGGCGTGTATCTGGAGCGGATGGTCCGGCAGGTTCAACCAGGTCATTGGCAGCGTGACGGGCAAAGACAGCACCAGCACCCAGCAGATGACGCGCTCTGCGCCAAGCGATGGCGTCAGTTGCGCGCCGCCGATGTAGCCGACGGCGCCGGTGGTCATGGCGATCAGCAAAAACACGTCAGCCAGATGCAGGGTGAAGCGCCCGGCGCTGTCGCTTGCGCGAAACCCCATGAAGGCCAGCACCAGCAGGGTGCCGGTGACGGCAGCGAGCCAGAAGCCGAGGCTGGGCCGCTGGCGAAACCAGAGCGCGGCCAACACCGCCGTGGCCAGCGGCAGCAGGCCGGTGACGACCGCGCCATGGGTGCTGGGCACGTATTGCAGCGCCAGCGCCATGAAGAGCGGAAACCCGACCACCACGCCGCAGGCAGTTGCAGCCAGATAAGCCCACTGCCTGCCGCGCGGTGTCACCAATTGCCCCCGCGCCAGTTGCTTCAGAAGGTAGGCGGCCGACAACAGGCCTGCCGCCGCGGCCCGCCCGAAAGAGACAAACCAGGGCGAAAGTTGGGGTGCGTCCAGGCTGCCCACGGCCAGTTTGGTCATCGGCAGGGTGGCGGCAAAGATCACCACACCGAGGAAGCCGAGCCACAGGCCACGGGTGACCAGCGCTTGCGCGGGCACCGTTGGCGCGGCAAGTGTTGCGGTGTTCACAAGGTTGCCATCCAGCCTGCGGTGGCCACCAGAATCGCCGCCATCGCGCGGTTGAACCACAACAGCCGCGCGCCATGCACCAGCCAATGGCGCAACAGTGAACCCATGGCCGCGTAACCGAGGTTGCTGGCCAGGCCAAAGGCCAGCATCAGCGGCAGGATGACGGCAAACCGCGCCAGCAGATCGGCGCGCCCGGCCAGCCAGCCGGCCACCACTGTGAGTGCCAGCAGCCAGGCCTTGATGTTGAGGAATTGCAGCATCACGCCTTGCCAGAAGGTCACGTCGAACTGCGCGGCGCTGGCTTCTCCGAGTTGGCCGGATTGGCTGAGTTTGAACGCCAGCCAGAGCAGATAGGCAATGCCGACCGCCTGGATGCCGATGCGCAAGCCCGGCACGGCCACCACGGCGGCGCCCACGCCAAACACACACAGCGAAAACAGCAACCCCCAGCCCAGCGGAACGGCGAAGACAAAACGCAGCGCCCGCGAAAAACCGAAATTCGCTGCCAGCGCGGTTGAAAGGGTGGTGTTGGGCCCGGGTGTGAAGCTGGCGGCGGTGCACAGCAGCAACAGGGCAGTGAATTCGGGTGTCGTCATTTGGTCACTTTACCGCTAAAATCAACACACTGCCAATACAGTATTGAAGACATTTTGACAAACTGTACTGCCAGATTTGACGGCACAAAACTGTAAATGAGCTCGCCATGTTGATGAAAACCGCGTCCAGCACGCTGGCTGAGCAGCTTTGCAACCGCTTTGCCGAACGCATCCATACCCGCCTGCTGGCCCCGGGTGTGCGCCTGCCGTCAGTGCGCCAGTGCGCCGGGCAGCAAGGTGTGAGCCCGTCGACCGTGGTGGCCGCTTATGACCAGCTTTTGGCCCAGGGTTTGGTGGAGGCCCGGCCGCATCGTGGGTTTTATGTTCGTGAATCAAATAAATATGAAAGTAGCGATGCATCAAGTCTCAATAATATTGATGTAAACGCTATTAATTCAGGATTAAAAACGTCATATAATTCATCTATAAACTCACTAAATTCATCTAAACACGTTCCTGTCAACGCCACCGCCTTGATTCGCGGCATGTTCCGCGGCCACAGCGACAAACCGCAGCCCGGCATGGGGGTCTTTCCGCCG
>JANNEZ010000361.1:0-15878 GCA_031379255.1 Rhodoferax sp.
TGTCACCACGGTGGAGGGCCTGAGCCAGGGTGACACCTTGCACCCGCTACAGGAAAGCTTCATGCAATGTGGTGGCTTGCAATGCGGCTACTGCACGCCTGGCATGCTGATGACGGCCTGCGCCATGCTGGCCCACAACCCGAAACCCACGCAAGACGAGGTGCGCCATGGCTTGAGCGGCAACCTGTGCCGCTGCACCGGCTACACGCAGATTGTGGAATCCATCGTCAACGCTTCGGAGAAGATGCATGGACATTGAAAAAGACCTGCTGGTTGCCGCGCCTGCGCAGCAAGTCTGGCAGATGCTGCTGGACCCGAATGTGATGGGCGCTTGTGTGCCGGGCATGAAGTCCATCGATGTCATCAGCGACATGGAATACGTGTCGCTGATCCACGTCAAGATCGCCTTCATCAGCGCCAAGTTCAAAATCAAGACCACGATCGTCGAGCAGCGCGCGCCGCACTACCTGCGCACCGAAGGCACGGGCGAAGACGCCTCTGTGGCCAGTTCGCTCAAACAATCCAGCGAGATCTTTCTGACGGAGCGCGACGACGGCCAGACCGATCTGCGCATGAAGATCCATGTCGATGTGCTGGGGCGCCTGGGCACTTTCGGCCTCTCCGTGATGAAGACCAAGGCCGACCGCATGTGGGAGGAGTTTGCACAGAACCTGGCGGCGCGTCTGGCACCGGCCGTGGCGGCAGAGCCAGAATCTGCGGCTGCCGTGTCAACTCAAACCCCGGTCGCTGCAGCTTCTGTTCCGGCAGCGTCCACGATGGCTTCCGGCGCGCGTGCTCCGGTGGCAGCGGCGCAGACGAGCGCCACAAACTGGTGGTCCCGCGTCTTTGGCCCGCTGTCGCGCCAATCGCCCACAGCTGGTGCACCGGCCTGGCCGCATATCCGCGTGGACCTCAAGCGCCGCGACACCGCCATTACCGTCTACTGGCCTTTGGAGGCGGCAGCGGAATGCCGTGCCTGGTTGCAGGACTGCCTGAATTAAGAAGGGTAAGAACTCAAGCGGCCACGCTCACGAAAGCCGCAGCGCCATCACCCCCGCAACAATGGTCAGTGTGCCCGCCACCTGGCGGCGGGTAAAACGTTCCTTCAGCAGCCAGACTCCCAGCACGGCGGCAAAGAGCACCGATGTTTCGCGCAGAGCCGCCACGGTGGCCACTGGGGCCTGCGTCATGGCCCATAACGCGATGCCGTAGGAACCCAGCGACGCCAGGGCTCCCCCCATGGCGATGGGCCAGCGCTGGCGCGCATAAGCCAGCATGTAGGGCAGGGCTGCACGCCCGCGCCGCGCCAACACGATGAAGGCAAACGGCCAGCCGTCCAGCACAAACAGCGCAACAACGTATTGCAGCGCGTTGCCGCTGGCGCGTGCGCCCTTGGCGTCGATCACGGTGTAGATGGCAATGATGACGGCGTTGGCCAAGGCGAAAGTGATGGCCTTGTTGCGCAGCCTGGCCTGGGCTGTGTGGGCTATTTGGGCGGCGCGCGCATCCGATCCGCCGGGGCTTGAATCAACAAGGACAAGCTTGCCCGGCAAGCCCAGCACCAGCACACCCACGCTCACGCCCACCACCCCCAGCCAGCCTGCCAGCGATAGGTGTTCGCCCAGCGTGGCCACGCTGGCCAGCGCCACCAAGAGCGGTGCGGTGCCGCGCATCAGCGGGTAGGTCAGGCCCAGGTCGCCATGCTTGTAGGCGCCGGTGAGCAGCAGGTAGTAGGCGATGTGGATCGTTACTGAAGCAGCGATGAACGGCCAGGCCTCCGGCTTGGGCCAGCCCAGCAGCAGGATCAGCGGCAGCGTGACGACGGAGCCCAGCAGGTGGATGAGGGCCGTATCCAGCGCTTTGTCGGTGCTGGACTTGACCAGCGCGTTCCAGCTCGCGTGCAACAAGGCGCCAAAGAGCACCGCCGCGACAACTGTCCAGGTCAGCGTCACAGCTTGCTTTCAGACCCAGGGCAGGGAATAGGTCTTGATGTTGGTGAAGCTCTTGATCGCTTCCTGCACGCCTTCCTTATAGCCCAGGCCTGAGTCCTTGATGCCGCCAAAGGGGGTGAGTTCCAGCCGGTAACCGGGCACCTCGCGCACGTTCACGCTGCCCACCTGCAGGTCGTTCACGAAACGCGTGATGTAGTCCAGCCGGTTGGTGCACACCGCGCTGGAGAGGCCATAGGCTGTGCCGTTGGAGATGGCGATGGCTTCGTCAATGTTTTTGAAACGGATGATGGGCGAAACAGGGCCAAAGGTTTCTTCGCGTGCCACCGTCATGGCGGGCAGCACGCGGTCCAGCACGGTGGGGGAATACAGGGCCCCCTTGCGCACATTGCCGACCAGCAGCTTCGCGCCATGCGACATCGCCTCATTGACGCGGCTTTCAAACAGCACCGCAGCGGCCTCGTCAATCACTGTGCCCATGTGGTTGCTCTTGTCCAGCGGGTCGCCATATTTCCAGGCGCGGGTTTTCTCGACCACCTGCTCGACAAACCGGTCCGCCACCGCCTCGTGCACCAGCAGGCGTTTGACCGCCGTACAGCGCTGGCCGGAGTTCTTGTAACTGCCGGCCACGGCCAGTGTGGAGGCTTCGTCCAGGTCGGCGTCTTCCATCACGATGATGGGGTCGTTGCCGCCCAATTCGAGCACCATGCGCCGGTAGCCGGCTTTGCTGGCGATGTACTTGCCAATGCCGACGCCACCGGTGAAGGTGACCAAATCGACGTGTTCGTTGGTGATGAGCTCGTCGGCAATTTCGCGCGGGTCTCCGGTGATGATGCTTAAGCATTCGGGCGGCAGGCCCGCTTCGTACAGGATGTCGGCAAACAGGATCGCCGAGAACGGCACCTTTTCAGAGGGCTTGAGCACCATGCGGTTATTGGTGGCGATGCTGGGCACGACCTTGTGCGCCACCTGGTTCATCGGGTGGTTGAAGGGTGTGATGGCGCTGATCACGCCCAAGAGCGGTGCACGGGTTGTGTAGACGCGGCGTTTTTTGCCATGGTGGGTCAGGTCGCAGCTGAAAATCTGGCCATCGTCCTTCAGCACCTCATTGGCGCCGAACAGCAACACGTCAGCCACCCGGCCGGCTTCATAGGTCGAATCCTTGAGACACAGGCCCGACTCGGCAGTGATCAGCTGGGCCACCTCCTCCACGCGGCTGGCGATGATGGCAGCGGCTTTGTTGAGGATGGCGGCGCGCTCAAAGCGGCTCAGGTCGGGCTTGTAGGCATGGGCGCGGGCGAAGGTGTTTTTGACTTCCTCCAGCGTGGCCTTGGGGACAGTGCCGAGTTGCGCCTCGGTAAAGGGGTTGAAAACCGCGATGGCGCGATCACCGCTGCGCTTGGCCCCGACTTGTTGGCCACACAGGCGCATGGCGTTGAGGTGCCGGTCAAGCACGTAGACAGCCATGGAGTTCATAAAATGTTTTATGTATAAAATTTAATTGAAATAAATACCATTTAAGTCTCGATAAATATCATTTATTTGCTATTTATTTTGATATAAAAATTAATAAAAATAAGTCAATTTATAAAATATATTTTAAATTAAACAGAAAAATATTTGGGAAAATTTGACAGGCTTAAACCCCGTTCAATGCGAGTTCAAAAGCGTCAAAATTCCTGAACCGGCGGCGGGTGTCAAGCCCCTTCAAGGCCCGGTTCAGAATGAGCGGCACACGCTGCTCGCTGATGCCGCCGTGTGAGCGCAGCGGCGCATCCAGCGCGCTCAGGTCATGCCGCGCGGCCGAGGTGCCGATCACCGTAAAGCGTTCGCTGACAGCCACCACGTCACCAATGCGGTCTGGCGGCAGTTCAAAGCGCTCTGCCGCCAGGGCGCGGGGCAAGACCACTTCCATGCCCTTGAGCTGCCCGAGTTGCGCGCAGGCGGCCTCGGCGCTGATGCCGGCCGGCAGGTACACCGTGGCAAACGAGCCCAGGGCGCCGTGGTGCACCACATAGGGGTCGGTGATGGGCAGAATCACGCGGGCCGCGCCGGCGTCGGGCAGGGCCTTGCCCAGCCAGGTGTCGAACCAGTCCTGCAGGTAGATCACGTCGGGTGTGCCGTCCATGGCCACTTTGGCGTTCATGCCGTGGTCGGCTGTGAGGGCGATGACGCAACCCAGCGCGTCCAGCTGGCCCAGGTAGCCGTCCATCATGGCGTAAAACGCGTTGGCGCCCGGTGTGCCGGGCGCATGTTTGTGCTGCACGTAGTCGGTGGTGCTCAGGTACATCACGTCCGGCCGACGTGTTTTCATCAGGGCCACGCCCGCCGCGAAGACGAACTCGGACAGGTCGGCGCTATAGACGCTGGGCAGGGGTTTGCCGACGAGTTGCAGCACTTCACCTATGCCGTTGATCGCCATGGACACCTGGTCGGCCTTTTCCGCCGAGAAGCAGATGCCCTTCATCTGGTGGCCCAGCAGCGCGCGCAGCTTGTCCTTGGCGGTGACCACAGCCACCGATTGCCCGGCGTCCGCCAGCGCCGCCAGCAGCGTGGGCGCGCGCAGCCACTTGGGGTCGTTCATCATCACCTCGGTGCCGCTCTCCACGTCAAACAGGTAGTTGCCGCAGATGCCATGCACGCTGGGCGGCACACCCGTCACGATGGAGAGGTTGTTGGGGTTGGTGAAACTCGGCACCACGCAGTCAGCCGTCAGGGCTGCGCCCTGGGCCAGGATCTTTTTAAGCCAGGGCATGTGGCCGGTGGCTACGGCCTGGGCCAGGTAGTCGGGCTCGCAGCCGTCCACGCAGACCACCACCGTTGGCACCTGCGCAAGCCGGTAGCTGCGGCCGTTGACGAGCAGGTTCACCGGCTGGACGGGGGGCGTGGGCATGGAGGTGGACGGGCTGGATGCCATGGCGGGGTCTTCAATGCAGGCGGAAGTGGCAGGGTTGGATCATTGTCACCGATTGAACCAGGGCCGCTGTGCGCGCCGGATTCGGGTAAACCGGGAGTTTGCCGCTTCACCGGGCGCGGCCCTGCAAGCGTAAGATGGCCCTGTCATCAAGACGTCACGGGTTCGTCACATCATGGTTCCCTTTGCACTCAGGAGTTCCGCATGCGTTTGACTTCCATTTTCAAAATCGCCGCTTCTTCGGGCCTGCTGGTGATGGCAGGCCTGGTTTCAGCCCAAAAGACCCAATTGCTGGTCTACACCGCGCTGGAGACGGACCAGATCAAGGCCTATCAGGAAGCGTTCAACCGGGTCGAGCCCAATGTCGAGATCAAATGGGTGCGCGATTCCACCGGCGTCATCACCGCCAAGCTGCTGGCCGAAAAGACCAACCCGCAGGCCGATGTGGTGATGGGCGTGGCGGCTTCCAGCCTGGCGCTGATGGACAAACAAGGCATGCTGGAGCCCTACGCGCCGCTGAACCTCGACGCGATCATGAGCCAGTACCGCGACAAGAAAAAAGTGCCAGCCTGGTGGGGCATGGACGTGTGGGGCGCCACCGTGTGTTTCAACACCGTTGAGGCGAAAAAGAAAAACATCCCCAAACCCGAAACCTGGAAAGACCTGACCAAGGCCGTCTACAAAGGCCAGGTCGTCATGCCAAGCCCGGCCTCCAGCGGCACTGGCTACTTTGACGTGATCGCCTGGCTGACGCTGTTTGGCGACCAGAACGGCAAGGGCGGCGGCTGGAAATACATGGATGGCCTGCACGACAACATCGCCCAGTACACGCATTCGGGCTCCAAGCCCTGCAACATGGCGGCGGCCGGCGAGTTTGTCGTGGGTATCTCGTTTGAATACCGCGCCAATGCCAACAAGGCCAAAGGCGCGCCAATCGACCTGGTCTTCCCCAAAGAGGGATTGGGCTGGGATCTGGAGTCTTTCGCCATCCACAAAGGCACCAAGAAGCTGGACGCTGCCAAGAAACTGGCTGACTGGGCTTCCAGCAAGGACGCGATGAAGCTGTATGGCAAAAACTTCGCCATCACGGCCCAGCCGGGTGTGGCCGACCCGCTGCCAAATGTGCCCAAAGACTACGAGCAGCGTTTGGTCAAGCTCGACTTCAACTACGCCGCCGAGCAGCGCGAGCGCATCCTTGCCGAGTGGACAAAACGTTATTCGACGAAAGTCGAAAAACGTTGACCGTCTTTTTAAGCCTGCGCCAGATCCGCAAAGAGTTTGGCGCCTTTGTCGCGCTCAAGGACATCGACCTTGAAATCCAGAAGGGCGAATTTGTCTGTTTTTTGGGGCCGTCGGGCTGCGGCAAGACCACGCTGTTGCGCATCATCGCGGGTCTTGAAGTTCAAACGGCGGGCGCTGTACACCAAGCCGGCAAAGACATCTCGCGCCTGCCGCCCGCGCAGCGGGACTACGGCATCGTGTTCCAGAGTTACGCGCTGTTCCCCAACCTGAGCGTGGCCGACAACGTGGCCTACGGGCTGGTGAACCGCAAAACGCCCAAGGCCGAGGCGCTGAAACGTGTCACCGAGCTGGTCAAACTGGTGGGCTTGCCGGGCAGCGAAGACAAATACCCGGCGCAACTTTCTGGCGGCCAGCAGCAGCGCATCGCGCTGGCGCGGGCGCTGGCAACCCGGCCAGGCCTGCTGCTGCTCGATGAGCCACTTTCTGCGCTGGATGCGCTCGAGCGCGTGCGCCTGCGCGGTGAAATCCGCGCCCTGCAGCAAACCCTGGGCGTAACGACCATCATGGTCACACACGACCAGGAAGAAGCGCTTTCGGTGGCCGACCGCATTGTGGTGATGAACCACGGCGTGATCGAGCAGGTCGGTACGCCTATGGCCATTTACCGCGAGCCGGCGTCGCCGTTTGTGGCGGATTTTGTCGGCAAGGTCAACATGTTGCCCGGGCGCGTCATCGCAGGGCACTTGCGGATTGGGCAACTGGGTGTGCCGCATGCTGCGCCAGATGGCCCGGTCAAAGTCTATCTGCGGCCGGAAGACGTGCTGGCGCGGCCAATTGCGCCGGGCGACGCCTTGGTATTCGACTCACGCATTGAAAAAATCGATTTTCTGGGCTCTTTTTGCCATGTCCACGTCAGCGCGCCCGCGCTGGGCGAGCAGCCATTGATCGTTTATCTCTCGCTGAATTTTCTGGCCGAGCAGGATCTGGCGGTGGGCTCGCCGCTGCCGCTGAAATTGATGCCGGAACGCATCACGGTTTTTTAGGGCGTGCCGATGTCTGCCGCGATGCCTCTGCCGGTGAGACTTAAAACGGACTGGTTTGACAGCTTGGCCGTGGTTGCCATTGCCATCATCGCGCTGCTGCTGGTGGCGTTTCTGGCGCTGCCGCTGCTGGCCATCCTGTTGCAGGCCCTGCAGGGCAAACAGGGCGAGTGGGTCTGGCTCGACAATTTCATTGACTACGCCCAGACGCCGGCGCTGCTTGACAGCCTGTGGAACAGCCTCTGGGTCTCGGGGCTGGTCACGTTGATAACCGTGCCCCTGGCTTTTGGCTTTGCCTATGCGTTGACACGCTCCTGCATGCCCCTCAAGGCCCTGTTTCGTGGCATCACGCTGATTCCGCTGCTGGCGCCGTCTTTGCTGTCGGCCATTTCGCTGATTTACTGGTTTGGCAATCAGGGTGTTCTGAAGGCCTGGATGCAGGGCGTGGGCATCGAGCAGATCTATGGCGCGCCAGGCATTGTGGTGGCCGAGTGTTTTGCGGTGTTCCCGCACGCGTTGATGATTCTGGTCACGGCTTTGAGCCTGGCCGATGCGCGCCTGTACGAAGCGGCAGACGCCATGGGCACCACCGCTGCGCGCAAGTTTTTCACCATCACGCTGCCGGGCGCCAAATACGGCTTGATCTCCGCGGCGCTGGTCACCTTCACGCTCGTCATCACCGATTTCGGCATTCCCAAGGTGATTGGCGGCAATTTCAATGTGCTGGCCACTGACGTGTTCAAGCTGGTCATTGGCCAGCAGGACTTTGCCAAGGGCGCGGTCGTGGCCATCCTGCTGCTGTTGCCCTCCGTATTGACCTTTGCGGTGGACAATTACGTCAGCCGCCGCCAGACCGCCATGTTGACGGCGCGCGCCGTGCCCTACGCGCCCAAACCATCGGCATCCTATGACCGCCTGATGCTGACGTTCAGCTCGCTGGTAGCGTTTCTGGTGCTGGCAATGTTGGGCATGGCGGTCTTTGCGTCGTTTGTGACTTTGTGGCCCTACAACCTGACCCCCAGTTTCAACAACTTCAAGCTGGGCCTGATTGATGCTGAAGTGGGCCTGGGTTTTGTCAACAGCCTGAAGATGGCGACAGGAACCGCCCTGTTTGGCACGGCCCTGGTGTTTTGCGGCGCCTATCTTCTGGAGAAAACCAAAGCTGCCACACCGGGCACAGGCGGCCTGCGCGGCCTAGTCAAGCTGATGGCCATGTTGCCGATGGCGGTGCCGGGCCTGGTGCTGGGCCTGGGCTACATCTTTTTCTTCAACGCCAAAGACAATCCGCTCAATGGCCTGTACCACACGCTTACCCTACTGACGCTCTGCACCATCGTGCATTTTTACACCACCGGCCACTTGACGGCGGTGACGGCGCTGAAGAGCCTGGACGCGGAGTTTGAAGCCGTCAGCGCCTCGCTCAAAGTGCCTTTTTTCAAGACGTTCTGGCGCGTGACCCTGCCCATCTGCACACCCGCGCTGATCGACATCGCGCGCTATTTTTTCATCAACGCCATGACCACGATATCTGCGGTGGTGTTTTTGTATTCACCCGACACCAAGGTCGCCTCGATTGCCATCCTGAACCTGGACGAAGCGGGTGAAATCGGAGCGGCCGCCGCCATGGCGGTGCTGATCGGCATGGCCTCGGCCGTGGCAACATTGCTGTTCATGCTGCTGGGCTGGTGGGTGAACCGCAGTACCCAGGCTTGGCGAATTACTTCAAGGTGATTTTTGATGGACAGAGACAAAATCCTTCTGACACCGGGCCCGCTTACAACGACCCTGCGGACCAAGCTGGCCATGCTGCGCGACTGGGGCTCGTGGGACGCTGAATTCAATGCCGTCACGGCCAGCATCCGCAAGAGCCTGCTTCAGGTCATCCATGGCCAGGACTCGCACGTGGTGGTGCCCCTGCAGGGCAGCGGCACCTTCAGCGTGGAAGCGGCGGTGGCCACGCTGGTGCCTACCGACGGCCACGTGCTGGTGTTGGACAACGGCGCTTACTGCAAACGCGCAGCGAAGCTGACGACCATGATGGGCCGGCGCTGCACATTGATGCCGTTTGACGAGGCAGGGGCCGTGTCGCCGGCCGCGGTGGACGAAAAGCTCAAGAGTGACGCCAGCATCACCCACGTGGTGCTCATCCACTGCGAAACGGGAGCCGGTGTGCTGAACCCCCTGCAGGCCGTGGCCGACGTGTGCGAGCGCCATGACATGGGCCTCATCGTCGATGCGATGAGTTCTTTTGCCGCCCTTGAAATTGACGCCCGCAAAACCCGGTTTGACGCCCTGGTCGCGGCCAGCGGCAAATGCCTGGAGGGTGTGCCCGGCATGGGTTTTGTATTCATCCGCAAGGCAGTGCTGGAGGCCTGCGCGGGCCGCAGCCAGTCGCTGGCGATGGATTTGTACGACCAATACCAGTACATGGAGAAAACCACGCAATGGCGCTTTACGCCGCCGACGCACGTGGTGGTGGCCCTGCATGAAGCCATTGCCCAGTTTGAGGCCGAAGGCGGGCAGCCCGCGCGGCTGGCCCGCTACACGCAGAACTACACCACGCTGGTAGATGGCATGGCGGCGCTGGGTTTCAAGCCGTTTTTGGACCCGGCCATCCAAGCGCCGATCATCGTCACCTTCCACGCGCCGGCGGATGCAAAATACGATTTCAAGACGTTTTATGCGGCAGCCAGGGCGCGGGGCTTCATTCTTTACCCCGGCAAGTTGACGACCATTGAAACCTTCCGGGTTGGCTGCATTGGCGCGATTGGCAGGCTGGAGATGGAGCAGGCGGTGCACGCGGTGGCGATGGCATTGCAGGACATGGGCATCGCCTCCGGAAAACCCGCACTGTAAAGATCAGCATCATGGCAACAAGCAAAACACCCAAAGTGCATCCGGCTGTGGCGGCGATCGAGAAAAGCGGCGCCACCAAAGTCAAGGTGGCCGTCAGCGACATCGACGGCATCCTGCGCGGCAAATACCTGCACCGCGACAAATTCCTGGGCGCGGCCGAGCCCTATCCCAAAGGCGGCTTTGGTTTTTGTGACGTGGTGCTCGGCTGGGACATGATGGACACCTGCTACGACAACACCACCGTCACGGGTTGGCAGCACGGTTTTCCGGATGCGCTGGCGCGGCTGGACCTGAACACCGCTCGCAAGGTGCCGTGGGACAGCCAGGTTGATTTTTTCCTCGGCGAGTTTGTCAATGCCGACGGCACGGCGCATGCCGTGTGCCCGCGCCAGACCCTGAAGCGTGTGCTGAAGCGGGCGGGAAAAATGGGCTTCAAAGTCATGACTGGCATGGAGTTCGAGTGGTACAACTTTTTGGAGACGCCGCAAAGCTGGGCCGCTAAAAAAGGCGTGGCGCCGGAGGTGCTGACACCCGGCATGTTTGGGTATTCGCTCTTGCGCATGAACCAGAACCAGGGATTCTTCAATGCGCTGATGGACGACATGCTGGCGTTTAATGTGCCGATAGAAGGCCTGCACACGGAAACCGGCCCCGGCGTCTATGAAGCCGCAATCGGTTTCAGCGAAGCACTGGAACAGGCCGACCGGGCCCTGCTGTTCAAAACCGGTGCGAAAGAGATTGGCGCGCGCTTCGGCATCATGCCGAGCTTCATGGCCAAGCCGCACCAAAACCTGCCCGGGTGCAGTGGGCACATCCACCAGAGTCTGGTCGCCCTGGGGGACAAGGGCAAAAACAACTTGTTTTTCGACGCGAAACACCCACGCAAGATGAGCAAGCTGTTCGAGAGTTACCTGGCCGGCCAGGTGAATTGCATGATGGAATTTGCGCCCATGATCTGGCCGACCATCAACAGCTACAAACGCCTGGTGGACGGTTTCTGGGCGCCCGTCAAGCCGACCTGGGGCATCGACAACCGCACGGCAAGTTTTCGCGTGATCGCCGGCAGCCCCAAGGCGACGCGGCTGGAGACACGTTGCCCCGGCGCCGATGTGAACCCCTACCTTGCGATGGCGGCTGTCATCGCAGCCGGGCTGGATGGCGTCGAGAAGGGCCTCAAACTCACCGCGCCGCCGATTACCGGCACCAACCAGGGTGCCGAGCACATCCCCCGTGCACCACGCACCTTGATCGAGACCACGCGCAATTTCCAGAAGTCCGCGATTGCCCGTGACTGGCTCGGCGACACTTTTGTCGACCACTTTGCAGCAACGCGTGAATGGGAGTGGCGTCAGTGGCTGGATGCGGTGACGGATTGGGAAATGAAACGTTATTTCGAGATTATTTGAAAACCATGAGCATTGCTTCTTTCTCCTTTCCCACCGCCATCAAATTCGGCGCAGGCGCCCGCAAACTGGTCGCGGCGCACTTGCTTGAAAACGGACTCAAACGCCCGCTCATCGTGACTGATAAAGCCCTGGGTGCGCTGCCCGTGTTGGCCGAATTCAAAACCCATCTGACCGGCCTCGATGTTGCGGTGTTCAGTGGTGTGTTTGGCAACCCGACGTGCAGCCAGGTGATGGACGGCGCGGCGGCGTACAAGGCACACCGGGCCGACTGCGTGATCGGCTTTGGCGGCGGTGCGGCGCTGGATGTGGCCAAGGTGGTGGGCGTAGCTGCCACGCACGAGGGCGACATTCTGGAATACGTGTGGGACCACCCCCAGGTGCGGCCCATCACGCACGAGCTGCCGTATTTCATTGCGCTGCCGACCACCTCGGGCACCGGCTCCGAAGTGGGCCGTTCCAGCGTGGTGAGTGAAAACGATACACACCTGAAGCGCGTGGTCTTCAGCGCCAGAATTTTAGCGAAATGCGTGTTTTCAGACCCGGAGTTGACCTTGGGTCTACCCGCCCACGTGACGGCGGCCACCGGCATGGACGCGCTCACCCACAACATCGAAAGTTACCTCTCGCCGGCCTACCACCCGTTGTGCGATGGCATTGCACTCGAAGGCACACGCATCGCAGCGGCGGCTCTTTTGACGGCTGTGAAAGACTCAGGTAACTTGCAGGCACGCAGCGACATGATGATGTCGTCGATGATGGGAGCCATTTCTTTCCAGAAGGATCTGGGCGCGGTGCATTCCTGCGCGCATGCATTGGGCGCCGTGTGTGACTTGCACCATGGGCTGGCCAACGCTTTGATGATCGACACGGTGATGGCGTGGAACTACGAAGCAGTGCCGGCCAAGTTTGACGAGCTGGCCCACGTTTGCAAGGTGGCGGGTGGCGGCAAGGCTTTTGTGCCATGGCTCAAAGCCTTGAAGGCCAGCGTGGGCATCCAGGGGCCTCTGTCTGCGCACGGTGTGAAACCAGAACATCTGTCGCGCCTGGTGGAAATTGCCACGGCCGATATGTGCCACCAAACCAACCCCCGGCCGTGCACGGCGGCGGATTTTGAGCGACTGTTTCGGGAGGCAATGTGAGTGCAAAAACCGTCCGGGCTGAGCTTGTCGAAGCCAGCCCTTCGACAGGCTCAGTGCGAACGGTTGAAAATTGAGTCATGAATCAACGTCTCAAAATCGGCATCAGCGCCTGCTTCCTGCACCCCGACGACAAACGTGCCGCGTTTGGCAAAAAGACCCTGCATTACGTCGAACAATCGATGTCGCATTGGGTGATGGCAGGCGGCTCCTTGCCGGTGATGATTCCTGCCGTCACCGGCGACACGGCACGGGGCGACATTGCCTTGAGCGACTACGCAGAGTGGCTGGACGGTCTGGTGATGCACGGCGGTGTCGATATGTGGCCGGGCAGTTATGGCGAAGCAGCGCTGAAACCGGAATGGAATGGCGACCGGATTCGCGACGACTACGAAATCGCGCTGGTGAAAGCCTTTGTGGCCGCTGGCAAACCGGTGTTTGGCATTTGCCGGGGCTTGCAACTTGTCAATGTGGCCTTTGGCGGCACGCTGTACCAGGACATTTCCACGCAGAAACCCGAAGCGTTAGTGCACCGTGACGGCGAGGTCTACGACCACAATTTCCATACGCTGGCCATCGAGCCCGGCTCGCGTCTGGCGGGCTTGTTGCCCGCCACCGCAAGCCGCAAAGTCAACAGCATCCACCATCAGGGCATCAAGGACCTGGCTCCCGGTTTTGTGGTCGAAGCGCGTTGCCCCGATGATGGTGTGATTGAGGCGATCCGCCTCGTGGGTGGCTCCGCGCGCAAAGCTTGGGTGGCTGCGGTGCAATGGCACCCCGAATTCCATCGCCCCGAATATGGCGTGCTGGACGATTCACCCATTCTGAATGACTTTCTGGCGGCCGCACGCAGTGTGCGTGAGGCTGCCCCTATCGCACATTGATCATGCTCCAACTCGAAGTTCACAACCCGGCGACAGGTGCGCTGATCACCACGCTGGCTGCCGATGACGCCGCCAGCGTCTCGGTCAAATATGCCGCAGCGCGAGCCGCGCAACCCGCCTGGGTCGCCACCCCACTGAGTGAACGCAAGGCCTGTGTGTCCCGGTTCCGGGCCGCTGTGGTGTCGCAGCTCCCTGCGTTGGCCGTGCTCATGACCGGCGAGACCGGCAAACCCCTCAGCATGTCCCGCAACGAGTTGAATGGCTTGCTTGGGCGGATTGATTTTTTCCTGAAAAAGGTGGACGAGCTGCTGGCCACCGAGACGGTCTACTCCGAGGGCGGCATGACCGAGCAGATCCAGCATGCGCCGCTGGGTGTGGTGGCCAACATCTCGGCCTGGAACTACCCCTGGTTTGTCGGCTGCAATGTGATCCTGCCGGCGCTGCTGACCGGCAACACCGTGCTCTACAAGCCGTCGGAATTTGCAGCGCAGACCGGCCTGGCCATTGCGCGCCTGCTGCACGAGGCGGGTGCGCCGAAAGACGCCATGCAATGTCTGGTGGGCACGGGTGACGTTGGCGCCGCACTGCTGGCGCAGAAGGTGGACGGTGTGTTTTTCACGGGTTCGGTAGCGACTGGCAGCAGGATTGCGCAGGCCGTTGGGCAACGCTTCATCAAGTTGCAACTCGAATTGGGCGGCAAGGACCCGACCTATGTGTGTGACGACGCTGACCCGAAGGCGGCGGCCGAGTCGCTGGCCGACGGCGTGATGTACAACACCGGCCAGAGTTGCTGCTCGGTCGAGCGCATCTACGTGCATGAAAAAATCCACGATGCTTTTGTGGCGGCGTTTGTCGCCATGGTGAAGAGCTTCAAGGCGGGTGACCCAATGCGCGAGGACACCTACATCGGCGCCATCACGCGGGCGCCCCAGCTGGATGTGCTCGATGCGCAGGTGGCCGACGCCACAGCCAAGGGTGCCAGCCTGTTGACTGGCGGTGGCCGCATGCCAGGCCCCGGCAACTGGTTTGCGCCGACGGTGTTTGCCAATGTCAACCACCGCATGGACCTGATGCGCGAGGAGAGCTTCGGTCCCATCATCGGCATCCAGAAAGTCCGCAGTGATGCAGAAGCCGTGCAACTCATGAACGATACGCGCTACGGTTTGACGGCTGGCGTGTACACCCCCGACGAAACTCGCGCCCGCAGTCTGCTGGCGCAGGTGAACGCCGGCAGCGTCTACTGGAACTGCTGCGACCGCGTCAGCCCGCGCCTGCCTTGGAGCGCTTATGGCGATTCGGGCGTGGGCCTGACGCTGTCCACCTACGGCATCCAGACCTTCACGCGGACCAAGGCATGGCATCTGCGGAGCGCGGGTTGAGCCAACTGCGCCTGACCTGTTTTGACCTGGACCACACGCTGCTCAGCGGTGACAGCGACGTGTTGTGGTGCGATTACCTGATCGCACAGGGCCTTCTCGACGCTGCGGTTTTCTCGGCCCGAAACGCCGACATGGAAGCCCGTTACAAGGCAGGTACGGTAGGGCTTGACGAATTCGCCAACTTCTATGTGGGCACGCTCGGCGGGCGAAGCCTGGCATTCTGGGAGCCTGTCCGGCAGAGCTTTCTGCGCGATTGCATCATTCCGAATATTCCACAGGCGGCGATCGATCTGGTGGATGCCCGCCGTGCTTCGGACGACCTGGTGGTGCTGACCACCGCCACCAACCGCTATATCACCGAACTCACGGCCCGTTATCTGCGGATTGATCACCTGATTGCCACCGAAACTGAAATCACCGAGGGTCAATTCACTGGCCGCGCCTGCGGCATCTTGAACATGCGCGAGGGCAAGGTGGCGCGGCTGAAAGACTGGTTGCTGGCGCGCGGGCAGTTTCTCGAGGCCTGTGAGATGACGGCCTACAGCGATTCGATCAACGATTTGCCGCTGTTTCAGGCCGCCCAGACCGCCATTGCCGTGGATCCGGATGCCAAGTTGATGGCCGAAGCGCTGGCCCGCGGGTGGCAGGTCTTTGGCTTGAGGTGATTTGGCGGCTGGTTTGTGTGAACAGAAGGTGGTCCTGGTTCAAACTTCCTGAAACCCGCCCGACCGCAGCGTCACCACCAGCGTGTCGCGGTGCGCGCCTTCACGCTGGTTGGTATCCAGCGGCTGGATCGGCGTTGACTCGTGAATCACCTTCGCATCGTCCAGCAGCAGCAGCGACCACGGCTGAGTGAGCGTGAAGCGCTCGCCCGAAGTTCCGTTCGCATCAAACACACGCGTCTCGCCGCCCTTGATGTTGACGCGGCCAACCATGAACACGGCGACAAAATCCACGCCGTCGCGGTGCGCGCCTTCAGGCGTGGGGCGGCCAATGCCGTCGGTGGTGTCGATGCGGAATTGGTGGGCTTCTACAAAGCAGCGCGGTGTCCTCAACCCAGCGCTGGTTTGTA
>JANNEZ010000368.1:0-4267 GCA_031379255.1 Rhodoferax sp.
CAATGAGCCGAATGTCCTTGATGATGAACTGCGCCAAGTCCGGGCGCAGATCCGGCGTTTTGTCAACCAGGAGATAGTTCCGCACGGCGACGCCTGGGAGGCCAAGGGGGAGATTCCGCGCAAGCTATTCCGCGATCTGGGCGCGCTTGGATTTCTGGGCATGCGCCACCCGGTCGAATACGGCGGCGGCGGCATGGGCGCCTTGTCGTCGGTGGTTCTGGGAGAGGAGCTTTCGCGCTCAACCTATGGCGGCGTGGCGTCCAGCCTGACCGTGCACACCGACATGTCGGTGTCGCACATTGCGCACCGCGGCACACACGCGCAAAAAGAACGTTATTTGAGGCCCGCCTGCGCCGGAGAAAAAATCGGCGTGGTGTGTGTCACCGAGGCCCATGCGGGCTCGGATGTGGCGGGTATCAAGTCACGTGCCGTGCGCACATTGGAGGGTTGGACGCTTAACGGCTCCAAGATGTTCATCACCAACGCGGTGTATGGCGACACTTACATCGTGGCGGCCCGGACCGGCCCACAAGGCAAAGGCAGCCAGGGCATCTCGCTATTCATCGTCGAACGTGGCAACCCCGGGCTCAAGATCGCCCGCAAACTGGAAAAGCACGGCTGGCGCTCGTCCGACACCGCCGAGTTGTATTTTGAAGACCTGAAACTGCCGCCCGACGCGCTCTTGGGCGAGGAGGGCAAAGGTTTTTACTACATCATGAGCACTTTCCAGAACGAGCGGCTGGTGATTGGCGCGCTGAGTTCTGGCGCCTGCGTCAAAGCCATTGAGCTCACGGTGGACTACACCCGCAGCCGGCAGGCCTTTGGCAAATCGCTGTGGGACCAGCAAGTGGTGCGCAACAAGTTGTCCTGGGCGGCGTCCAAAACAGCTGCGGTTCGGGCGCTGACCTACCAGTGCGCTCAAATGATTGACGAGGGCAAAGATGCGGTGCGCGAAGTCTCCATGCTCAAGGCCTTTGCCGCCGAGACGCTGCAGGAGGTGGTGCACACCTGCCTGCAACTGCATGGTGGCACCGGGTACATGATTGGCACACCCATTGAACGCATGGCGCGTGACGCGCGCATTTTGACCATTGGCGGCGGCGCCACCGAAGTAATGCTCGAAGAAGTCGCCAAACGCCTGTAAGCGGGGCCAATCCATGAACAAGGAAACCAGCGTGTTGTTCGAGGTGGACGAGGGCGGCATTGCCACGCTTACGCTGAATGAACCGGCACGCCTGAACCCGCTCACCACCGCGATCCAGCAGGGCTGCCTGGAGGCCTTGCAAGGTGTGCGGGATGATGTTTCCATCCGCGCGCTGATCCTCACCGCCAAAGGCAAGGCTTTTTGTGTTGGCGCAGATTTGACCCAGCTGGCGCAATGGCGCGCGCGCTCTGGCGAGCCTGCCGGTCAACCTCCTGCAGGCGGAACCCGCACCGCTGCCCCGCCCAGCCTCGGGCAGCAGGTGGGCGACATGATGGCCTCCAGCGCCAATCCGATCATCGAAGGTTTGGGCTCGTTGCCGGTGCCCGTGGTGTGCGCCATCAACGGCCCGGCCGTCGGAGGCGGGTTTGGATTGGCACTGGCCGGTGATATCGTCATCGCCGCCCGTTCGGCGTATTTTTACCTGCCTTTTGTGCCTGCCCTGGGCCTGGTGCCTGACATGGGCGCCAGCTGGCGCTTGCCACGTGCCGTCGGGTCTGCGCGCGCCATGGGGATGGCGTTGTTGGGCGAGCGCGTCAGCGCTGAACAGGCGGCCGATTGGGGTCTGATCTGGGCCTGCGCCGACGATGACAAGTTGGCCGCGCAGGCGCTGAAAACCGCCCAGCGCCTGGCCGCTTTGCCAGCCCATTCAGCGCTGGAAACGCGGGCCCTTTTGCAGGCAGCCGGCCGCAACTCGCTGGCGCAGCAACTTGACTGCGAAAGAGTCCGCCAAACTGAGCTCATCGACGGGGAAAGTTTTGCCGAAGGCCTGGCCGCTTTCATCGGCAAACACCCTGCTGCCTTCAAGCCGCGCAGTTGAGTCGGGCAGTAAAGTCGGGCAGCAAAGCCGGGTAGTTCAGCCGGGCCGTGCCTGGCACGGCGTCAGAATTTCTCGTGCGGCGCCAGATACCGCCACTGGCCCACGGGCAGATTGCCCAGCATCACATTGCCAATGCGCACCCGCTTCAAGCCAACCACCTTGAGGCCAACCAGTTCACACATGCGGCGGATTTGGCGTTTTTTGCCTTCCGTGAGCACCACGCGCAGTTGCTCCGGGTTTTGCCAGGCAATTTTGGCCGGTTTGAGCGCCTGGCCATCCAATGAGAGGCCGTGGCGCAGTCTGGCAAGCAGGGCGGGCGGGAAAACCGTCTGCACATTGGTTGTGACGGGGTCGTCGTCGTCCATGCGCACCAGTTGGCCGGGATTGGCGTCGGTCTGCGGCGCGCCGGTTTTGTCCAACCCGAGGTAGACAACGCGTACCAGGTATTCCTTTTCCATCACCGAGTCTTCGCCGATGAGTTGGCGCGCCACCCGGCCGTCTTGCGTGAGCACCAAAAGGCCAATCGAATCGATGTCCAGCCGCCCGGCCGGAACCAGGCTCTTGAGCTGGGTTGGGTGGAAAAAATAACGCGCGTTGTCGTCCTGCCAGCGGTTCTCGGGCTTTACCTAAGCAATCGCGGGCAAGTGGCCGTCTTCGGCCTGGCCGCTGACAATGCCCATCGGCTTGTTGACCAGAATCGTCACCTGGTTCGCCTGCGCCCCTTGCGCCTGTTTGGCGACTTCAATGCGGGCGTCTGGCGCCACTTGCTGTCCCATGCTGGCCACCACGCCATTGACCTTGACCCAGCCGCGCCCGATCCAGTCGTCTGCCTCTCGCCGGGAAGCCATGCCGAGCTCCGCCATGCGTTTGTTCAGCCGGGAGGTAGTTGCTGCGCTTGGGCCTGCGGCTGGCGTCTGGCCAGCGGCGAAGGCCGCCACGGCACGCGGTGGCGCGAACACGGGTTTTGTGGCTCTGGAAAACTTGGGTTTTGAATCTGAATTCATTATTTGTTCGAAAAATATACAAAATTAGTATCTATTTAATAGCATAAATAGAATATTTAACGTGACTTAATGTCTAATAATCTTCTGAATGCTTGTAGATTTCAATAAATTCAGGTTCAACACCCGAACGCCACCGTATTCCACGGCGATCAAGCCCTGACTTTGCAAGGTGGTCAGGGCTTCGTTCACGCGTTGACGCGAAAGGCCCGCCAGATAAGCGAGCTCTTGCTGCGTGATGCGCAACAGCGAGCCAACGCCGGGGTACAACACGGGGTTGAAGAGGGCGGCCAGGCTGCGTGCCACACGAACATCGGGGTTGTTGAGGCGGTCAATTTCGCGGGCGGCGATGAATTGGCCGAGCCGCTCATTGAGCTGGTTCATCACAAACCGGTTGAAAGCGATGGAGTTGTCCAGCAACCAATGGAAGGTGCCGACCTCAAGACCAGCCACGGTGCTTTTGCGCAGGGCCTGGATGTTGTACCGATAGGCCTCGCGTTTGAGCACCGTGCCTTCGCCAAACCAGCCGCCGGGCGGGATGCCGGTGAAAGTCATGGTTTGACCTTCCGCGTTGTCCGTGCTCATCTTCAACAAGCCGTCAAGCACCCCAAACCAGTAAGTTACTGGTTTGCCGGCACGACACAGAAATTCACCCGCTGAGGCTTCGGCCACCACCAAATGCGCTGCGGCGTGTTCCTGCGCCTTTTGACCGATCTGGCGAAACCAGTCAATGGTGCTCAACTCGGCCTGAGTGAGCGAGCGGCTGCGTTGAATCAGGGCTTTGGGCGCGGCAGTGGCGTGGGTCATCTCGGGGTGGTGGGGCAGTGCTGTCAGCCCAGGGTAAGCGAAGGGAAAACACCTATCAGAATACCCCTCAATTGTCGTCGCAACGACAACTAAACGTCAAAGCTTTCTTTAACATCTGCCCCCATGCAAACCACATTTCCCCGCTTGCTCCTCACGCACGCGGCCAAGCGTCCGTCCCACGCTGCGATGCGCGAGAAGGAATACGGCATCTGGCAGGCGCTCTCGTGGGCGGACATCGCGAAGCTGGTTGAGCGGCTGGCTGGCGGGCTTTATGAGGCCGGGCTGCGCCGTGGCGATCACATGGTGCTGGTCGGCTCCAACCGGCCGCGCCTGTACGCCACCATGTTGGCGATCCAGAGCCTGGGCGCAGTGCCGGTGCCCCTGTATTCGGATGCAGCCGCGGGCGAATACGTGTTTCCCATCAACAATGCCGAAATC
>JANNEZ010000399.1:0-3538 GCA_031379255.1 Rhodoferax sp.
GCACGTTTTCGCGGCGCATCGAGGCGATTGACCGCATCCAGCAGGCAACCGGCGGCTTGAACGAGCGCATTGCTGAAATTGGTGGCCAGGAAACCAGCCTGAACCAGCTTGACGGCAAGTTGATTGAACTGACGGGCTTTCTGATGTCTCCCAAAAATCCTCCGCCAAAAGGCCAGGCCGCTGCGCCCAAATCAAAGAGCAAAAGCGCCGTGGGCCCAATGGCCAAACTGGCCAGCATTTGAGCGCTGATTCCGCCGTGTTTTCGATGGACGTGGTGCGCTGGCAGGCGAGCCATGGGCGCAACCATCTACCCTGGCAAAACACACTTGATCCCTACCGCGTCTGGTTGTCCGAAATCATGCTGCAGCAGACGCAGGTGGCCACTGTGCTGGACTACTTCCCAAGGTTCCTGGAACGGTTTCCAGACGTGCAGACACTTGCCGGCGCCAACCTGGAGGACGTGCTGGGTCTGTGGAGCGGTCTGGGTTATTACAGCCGGGCACGCAACCTTCACGCCTGCGCCCGGGCGGTTGCGCAAAACCATGCTGGGGTGTTTCCAGACAAAGCCGTTGAGCTCGAAAAACTTCCGGGCATTGGCCGATCTACGGCGGCGGCGATCACTTCCCTGTGTTTCGGTGAACGCGTGGCCATTCTGGACGGCAACGTCAAGAGGGTGCTCACCCGGGTGCTGGGGTTCGCTGGCGACCTGGCTCAAAGCCGGCATATCAACGAACTGTGGGACAAAGCGGACTCGCTGCTTCCGGCGGGCAATTCGGCGAGCGACATGGCGCGTTACACGCAGGGCATGATGGACTTGGGTGCCACGGTCTGCACTTCCAAACAGCCGCTGTGTGGCATATGCCCTGTGGCAGTGGCATGTGTGGCGCGGCAGGAGGGAACGCCCGCCAAATACCCCGTGAAAACGCGCAAAATCAAACGCACCGCGCAGTCATTGTGGATGCTGTGGGCGCAATTGGAGGACGGCCAGATTTTGCTGCAGCAGCGCCCGACACCTGGTGTGTGGGCGGGTTTGTATTGTTTTCCGCTGTTTGACAATGCCCAGGAGGTTGAGGATGCCGTTTCACCGGGGCAGCGCCGGTCGCTGCGCTTTCAGGAACCCTACAAGCACGTCTTGACCCACAAGGATTTGCACCTGCATCCAGTGCGCCTGAATGTGCCGGGGAAAACGTTTGGCGATATCCCTGGCCGGTGGTTTGCGTCTTCCAAGTGGCCTTGCCTTGGCCTGCCTGCTCCAGTGCGCAAGCTGCTTGCGGGCGCACAAGTTCCAGCTGGCTGCGCGCAGGCTTCAAGCAGCTAACCAGCCGGCGCTGGTCGGAGAAAAACGCCCCGGCATGCTGTCGAGTTCACGATGTCGCTTCAGCGTGGCCCATTTGGAGGAAAAACTTTCCGCCAATTCTTCGACGATGTAGACGGAACGGTGTTGGCCTCCTGTGCAGCCAATCGCCACCGTGACATAACTGCGGTGGTCGCGCGCCAGGGAGTCGAGCCAGTAGCTGACAAAGGTATCGATCTGCCGCAGCATTTCACCCACTTCGGGCTGGCGCTTCAGAAATTCGATGACAGGTTCGTCACGACCGGTCAAGGCACGCAGTTCTGATTCGTAATGGGGGTTGGGCAACATGCGCACGTCAAAGACAAAATCCGCGTCTGTGGGAACTCCCCGCTTGAATGCAAACGACTCAAACGCCAGCGTCAACTGCCCGCTCTTGGCAGATATCAGGGCCTTGACGTAACCCTGCAACTGCGACGGCCGGATGATGCTGGTGTCGATCACGTGGGACTGTTCGCGGATTTCTGACAACAACTCGCGCTCCAGCTCGATGGCATCCACCAGGGCGCGGCGCTCTTCCTTGAACGACGGTGAAGGCTCCGATTGCGACAGCGGGTGCCTGCGCCGCGATTCTGAATAACGCCTCACAAGCGTCTCAGCCGTGGAATCGAGGAAAAGCGATTTGACCTCGATCCCCTTTTCGCGCAGGGATTGCAGTTGCTGCGGCACCATGGGCAAGGCGTTGGCGCTGCGCACGTCCATGGCAATGGCGATTCGCGTTGCCTTCTGCTCCTGCTCAAGCATCACGAATTGCAGCAGCAACTCGGGCGGGAGGTTGTCCACACAGTAATAACCGGCGTCTTCCAGGGCGTGCAGGGCCACGGACTTGCCCGAGCCCGACATGCCGGTGATCAAGACGATTTCCATGGTGCTGCGTTTCTCCATCAATTTTTGCTTTCAAGCATCTCTTTGGCATGCGCCAAGGTGGTGCCGCTGAGGCGTTCACCCCCAAGCATACGGGCAATTTCCGCAACCCGCTGCTCTCCCTGAACGGCCTCCAGGCTGCTGAATGCCACACCACCCTTCGATTGTTTGGCGACTACCAGATGGTGGTCGGCGCAAGAGGCCACTTGGGGCAAATGGGTTACGGCCAGCACCTGCCGGTCACGCCCCAGCTGTTTCATCAGCCGCCCCACGGTTTCTGCCACGGCGCCGCCCACGCCGGCATCGACCTCGTCGAAGATCAAGGTGTGCGCCGTTCCCAGTTGGCTGGTGGTCACCGCAATGGCCAGCGCCATGCGCGAAAGCTCGCCGCCCGAGGCAACCTTGTTGACGGGGCGGGGCGTGCTGCCGGCATGGCCCGCCACCAAAAAATTGATGTCTTCCAGCCCGTGCTGTGTGGCCTGCTCGAGCCCTTCCAGCGCGACCTCGAACCGGCCTCCTTGCATGCCCAGGCCCTGCATTGCCAATGTGATGGCCCTGGACAGCTGGGGGGCCGCCTTGCGGCGCGACTTGGAAACCAGTTTGGCCTCCGCAAGAAAAGCGGCTTCGGCCCGGGTTTGGGCCAAATCGAGGGCCTGCAGATCGGCGCTGGCGTCCAGGCGAGCCATCTCGGTTTTCCAGTCACTGAAGGCGATCCCAAGTTCCGCGGGCGCGCGCTTGTAACGCCGGGCCAGCGACATCCACAAGGCCATGCGCTCATCGAGAACGCTGAGCCGTTGCGGATCGAGGTCCCCGTTGCGCAGGTACACCCGCAGGGAGTGGGCGGCATCTTCGACTTGCGCAACGCTGGAGGCCAAAACGGCAACCAGGTCACGGAAAGCGGGTTCGATATGCTCTTGATGTTGCAGGAGCTGGTGGGCCTGGTTCAGAGGGGTCAAGGCGCCCTGATCCTCGCCGCTGAGCGCCTGGATGGCGCCTTGCGCCGCGTCAAGCAGCGCCTGGGCGTGGGACAGGCGGCCATGTTCGGCATTGAGATCCTCCCACTCAACCGGGCCGGGTGAGAGTTTCTCCAATTCGCCAATTTGCCATGCCAGGCGTTCCCGTTCACGTTGCAGGGACTCTTGCGCCGCTTTCGCCTCACGCAGCGCCGCTTGCGCCTGGCGCCAGGTTTGCCAAAGGCCGCCCATTTTTTCCAGTGACAGGCCCGCGTAGGAGTCAAGCAAACCGCGAATGGCGTCTGGCCGCGTCAGGCTCTGCCACGCATGTTGGCCCTAAATGTCCAATAAGGAATCTCCGTGTTCCCGC
>JANNEZ010000402.1:0-1645 GCA_031379255.1 Rhodoferax sp.
CATTTCGCGCGCCACCCGCGCGATCACCGGCGCCGCGCCGGTGCCCGTGCCACCACCCATGCCGGCGGTGATGAACAACATGTGCGCGCCATCGATGGAAGCGCGGATGTCTTCAAGCGCCTGCTCGGCCGCGTCACGGCCTTTGTCGGGTTTGCTGCCTGCGCCAAGGCCGGTGTTGCCCAACTGTATGGTCTTGTGCGCGGCGCTGCGGCTCAGGGCCTGCGCGTCGGTGTTGGCGCTGATGAATTCGACGCCCTGCACGCCGCGTTCGATCATGTGCTCCACCGCGTTGCCGCCGCCTCCGCCAACCCCGATCACCTTGATCTGGGTGCCCATGTTGAAGGTCTCTTCCTCAATCATTTCGATGCTCATGTGGTTCTCCAAAAAATGCAGTTGCCTAAAATTGTGTCTCGTTGTTCTTCAAATCAGCTCAGGAAGGCGGGCCTGTGCGCCGCCATCGTTCGGGCGACCTGTCTGGCGGCCCAACCGCGCCTTTCATGTTGATTGATTTCATCATCGTGTTTTCAATCGTGCTTTAGAAATTGCCGACAAACCAGTCTTTGACCTGGCCAAACGCGGTTTTCATCGAACCGTTCTTCTGCGCAACCTTCATCCCGCGCAGGCGCGCCATGCGCGCTTCTTCCAGCAGGCCCATGACCGTTGCGGCACGCGACTGCGCCACCATGTCGGACAGCGAGCCGGTGTATTTGGGGAAGCCGCGGCGCACCGGCTTGAGGAAAATGTCTTCACCGAGTTCCACCATGCCCGGCATCACACAGCTGCCGCCGGTGAGCACGATGCCGCTGGACAACACCTCTTCAAAACCCGAGCTGCGGATCACCTGTTGCACCAGCGAGAAGATTTCTTCCACCCTCGGCTCGATCACGCCCGCGAGCGCCTGGCGCCCCAGCATGCGCGGGCCGCGGTCTCCGAGTCCCGGGACCTCCACCTGGGTGTCGGGGTCGGCCAGCAACTGTTTGGCGCAGCCGCTTTCGACCTTGATGTCCTCGGCATCCTTGGTAGGAGTGCGCAGGGCCATGGCGATGTCGCTGGTGATCAGGTCGCCCGCGATCGGGATCACCGCCGTATGCCGGATCGCCCCACTGGTGAAGATGGCCAGGTCAGTGGTGCCGGCGCCGATGTCGACCAGCGCCACGCCCAGCTCACGTTCGTCTTCAGTCAGCACCGAGAGACTGCTGGCCAGCGGGTTGAGCATCAGCTGCTCGACTTCCAGGCCGCAGCGGCGCACACACTTGATGATGTTTTCCGCGGCGCTTTGCGCGCCTGTCACGATGTGCACCTTGGCCTCAAGGCGTATGCCGCTCATGCCGATCGGCTCTTTCACATCCTGCCCGTCAATCACGAATTCCTGGGGCTCCACCAGCAAGAGGCGCTGGTCGGTGGAGATGTTGATGGCCTTTGCGGTCTCGACCACGCGGGCCACATCCGCCTGCGTGACTTCACGGTCCTTGATGGCGACCATGCCACTGGAATTGATGCCCCGGATGTGGCTGCCGGTGATGCCGGTGTACACGCGCTGGATCTTGCAGTCGGCCATCAGCTCGGCCTCCTTGAGCGCCTGCTGGATGCTCTGCACGGTGGCGTCGATGTTCACCACCACGCCGCGTTTGAGCCCATTGCTGGG
>JANNEZ010000404.1:0-14602 GCA_031379255.1 Rhodoferax sp.
CCTTGCGGATCAACTCAACCACGCGGCCCACGTCCTCGTGGCCCATGCCCTGGGTTGGCTCGTCCAGCAGCATCAGTTCGGGCTCAAGCGCCAGGGTGGTGGCGATTTCCAGGGCGCGCTTGCGGCCATAGGGCATCTCGACTGCGACAGTGTCTGCAAAATTCGCCAGATCAACCGACTCCAGAAGCGCCATGGCCCGGCCATTCAGCTCGTCAAGCCGTTTTTCGGACGCCCAGAAGTTGAACGAATCACTGCGCTTGCGCTGCAACGCAACCCGCACGTTCTCCAGCGCCGTCAGGTGTGTGAAGGTGGCCGAAATCTGAAACGAGCGAATCATGCCGCGCCGCGCCACCTGCACCTGGGTCTCGCGCGTGATGTCGATGCCGTTGAATTGGATTGCGCCCGAAGTCGGTTGGTGAAACTTGGTCAGCAAGTTGAAAACGGTCGTCTTTCCCGCGCCGTTAGGGCCAATCAGCGCGTGAATGCTGCCGCGTTTGACCTGCAAGTCAACCCCGGAGACGGCGGCAAATCCGAGAAACTCTTTAGTGAGGCCCTGGGTTTGGAGAATGATGTCACTGGACATGGGGGTTCCTAGATGGCGAAGGCATTCGAGATCACTCAATGGCCGATGACGACTTGACCTGCTCCCGAAGCATGAACTTCTGGATTTTTCCAGTCGACGTCTTCGGCAGCGTGCCAAACAGAATGCGTTTTGGCACTTTGAAGCGCGCCAGCAGGGTGCGGCAGAACTCGATGATTTCCGCCTCGCTCGCCTGTGCGTCTACCTTGAGTTCAACAAAAGCGCACGGCACCTCGCCCCACTTGGCATCAGGCTGGGCCACCACTGCCGCCAGCATCACGGCCGGGTGGCGGTGCAGGGCGTCTTCCACTTCAATCGACGAGATGTTTTCGCCACCAGAAATGATGACGTCTTTGCTGCGATCCTTGATCTTGATGTAACCGTCGGGGTACATGACGGCCAGATCACCTGTGTGAAACCAGCCACCTGCAAAAGCTTCCTCGGTAGCAGAGGGGTTTTTTAAATAGCCCTTCATCACCACGTTGCCGCGAAAGAAAATCTCACCCATGGTCTGGCCATCAGCCGGCACGGGGGCCATGGTCTCGGGGTCAAGTACCGTCACGTCCTGCTGCAACGGATAGGGCACACCCTGGCGACCATTCAGGCTCGAACGCTCTTCAAGCGACAGCGTGGCCCAGGATGGCTGCTTGGCGCACACCGCTGCAGGGCCATACACCTCGGTCAGACCATAGACATGCGTCAACGCAATGCCTGCAGCTTCGCATCCTTCAATGACGGCGGCGGGTGGTGCGGCACCCGCGTTCAGGCCGTTCACCGTGTTGACAATGCCGTCACGCAACGCCACTGGCGCTTTTATCAGCATGCTGTACACAATCGGCGCGCCGCACAGGTGAGTGATGTGATGCTCGCGGATCAGCGGGTAGATCAGCGCGGGGTCGATCCTGCGCAGGCATACGCTGGTGCCCGCGACCAGCGCCATCGTCCAGGGGAAGCACCAGCCATTGCAATGGAACATTGGCAGCGTCCACAGGTAGGTGGCGTGATGTGGCAACTGCCATGAAATGACGTTGCTGGCCGCGTTGAGGTACGCTCCCCGGTGGTGGGTGACCACCCCTTTGGGGTTGCCCGTGGTGCCCGAGGTGTAGTTCAGCGCAATGGCGTCCCACTCGTCATGCGGCAGCGTCCAGCCAAAATCGGCATTTCCCTGGGCGATAAATTCTTCGTAACAGACTTCACCCAGCGCTTTTCCAGCGGGGGCGTCGTCATCTTCAACCTCAATGACCAAGGGGCGCTTGTTGCCCACCATGGCCAGTGCCTTCTCAACCACGCCGGAAAACTCCCGGTCCGTCAGCAGCACCTTGGCCTCGCCGTGCTGCAGCATGAAGGCGATAGCCTCGGCATCCAGCCGGGTGTTCAGCGTGTTGAGCACCGCGCCTGACATGGGGACGCCAAAATGCGCCTCCACCATGGCAGGCACGTTTGGCAGCATGACAGCAACCGTGTCGCCGTCACCAATTCCCCGTTTCACCAGTGCGCTGGCAAGCCGGCGGCTTCGGCTGTAGGTCTCTGCCCAGGTTTGCCGACGCGCACCGTAAATCACGGCACAATGGTCTGGATAAACCTTGGCAGCACGCTCAATGAAGCTCAGCGGCGACAGTGCCACAAAATTAGCAGCATTTTTTTCCAAACCCAATTGGTAAGGGTTGACATGGCTCATGAAGGTCACCTGGTTCAATCCGCCGCATACCTTGAGCTGTATGCACCGCAGATCGGCGTTATCTTGTGGGGTGAATCATCGGCAAAGATGTTTTCACCAGTCTTCAGGAAATGTGACGAATGATTGCAGGCAGTCTTGACCGGCATGCTCACTCCTAGAATCCAACGAATGAAACGCAATCCAGTCCTGTCCGGGAGTCTCTGTTGATTTCACCTTCGCCCACGCAAACTTCAACGCCTGCAATCGATGGCCTGAAGCGCTACCAGTCACTTCAGGCCAGTCTGGACCTGATCGATCAGGGGTACACCCTGATCGACGAAAACCTGAACATGGTGGCGTGGAATCTGCCGTTTCTCTCTCTGCTGGATTTCCCCTCGGAAATGGCCTACGTGGGCGCGCCGTTTGAAAGTTTTATCCGCTTCAACGCAGAACGTGGTGAATACGGCGAGGGTGACCGTGAGCGCCAGGTTCTCGAGCGCATGCAGGCAGCCAGCATGTTCTCTTCCCACGACATGGAACGCACCCGCCCCAACGGCACCGTGCTGCGCGTGCGGGGCTTGCCCATACCGGACCACGGCTTCGTCACACTCTACTCGGACGTGACCGCGCAGCATCACGCCGAGGCTCAAATCCGGCAGCACAACGCGATGCTGGAAGTCCGCGTGGCCGAGCGCACCGCCGAGCTAAGCGCCCTTAACCACCAGTTGCGACAGGCCATCCAGGCGAACGAACAGATCGCTTCATCGCTGCGCCGCAGCGAACAGCAGATGCGCCTCATTACCGACTCGATCCCCGCGCTGGTCGCGTATTTTGACTGTGACCGCGTCTACCGCTACGTGAATCGCGGCTACAAAGACTGGTTCGGTCTGGACACAGCCGCGCCGCAGTCCGTGAGCGCGCGGGCATTTTTGGGCCTGGACACTTATACGCGTATCAAGCCCAACGTCACCCGGGCATTGCGCGGCGAGCCGGTGACATTCGAATACGATGTGCGCACTGTCAATGGCCGCAACCTGGTGGCACGCACGTCGTTGATTCCTGAGGTGGCCCCCGACGGATCGGTGGCGGGCTGTTTTGAGCTGACCTTTGACATTACCGAACAGCGCCGCTCTCATGAACTGGTCGTTCAGGCAAAAAAAATGGATGCGTTAGGCCAGTTGACCGGTGGGCTGGCCCATGATTTCAATAACATCCTCACTGTGATCCTCGGAAACCTGACCGCCCTGGCGGATGAACCCACCGCCAAACCCCACGTGCCGGAATTTATCAACCCGGCGATTGAGGCCGCGCGACGCGTGTCAGACCTGATCAAGAACTTGCTGTCGTTTTCACGCAAGCATCCGGTGGAGACCAGCATGGTTGATATCAACCTGCTCATCAGCACAGTGACTGATTTGGTGAAGCGCTCCCTACCGGACACCATCACGCTTCAAACCATCCTCGCATCGAAAACGCTGGCGGCCCGACTCGATGCCAACCAGTTGCAAAACGCGTTGATCAACCTGATCCTCAACGCCCGTGACGCCACCGATGGGCGAGGCACCATCGCGATTCGCTGCATCGCCGAGTCCCTGAATACGCAGCAAGGGGAAATCCTGCATTTGCCCAGCGGCCGGTATGTGTGCGTGCAGGTGAGTGACAACGGCTGCGGCATGGATGCCGCGACCAAAGCGCGTGTGTTCGAACCCTTTTTCACCACCAAAGACACCGGCCAAGGCTCTGGCCTGGGCATGTCGATGGTTTACGGATTTGTACGCCAGTCAGGTGGCACGGTGGATATCAGCAGCGAGCCTGGCGCGGGAACCACAGTGACGCTTTGGCTACCGTCTGAGGGCGAAAAGTCGAACGAAACACCGCAGATGGACAACGCATCCGCTGAACCCAAAACGCAACTCGATCAAGACCTTGCGCTGCTGGTCGAAGATGATGCCAGCGTGCGCAAGATCGTGCGCCGCCTGCTGCTGGACTTGGGCTTCGCTGTGCTGGAAGCTGAAACCGGAGCCGAGGCACTGCACATCCTTGACCGGACACCTGGAATTCGGCTGCTGTTGTCAGACATCGTCATGCCAGGAGGTGTGGACGGAAGGCAGGTGGCGCGGCACGCCAAACAGCGTGGCCAGATTCCCAAAATCATTCTGATGAGCGGCTATGCACCCGATTCGCAGGACGCGCCAGATATTCCGCTGTTGGCGAAGCCGTTTACCAAAGCGCAGCTTGCCGCCTTGATAGGGGGAGCGACGCTTTGACGCTGGGCAGCGCGCCTGACACTGGCGCGCCGCGCCAGTTGATTTACGTGGTGGAGGACGATGAGGCCGTCGCGCGCGTGGTGAGCCGCGCGCTGGAGGAATTCGGGCATCCGGTGGAGTGGTTTCGCAATGGTGCTTCGGTGCTACGGCGGTTGCAGACCGAGCGGCCTGATCTGTGCGTGGTGGACCTTGGATTGCCCGACATAGACGGGATCGAACTGATACGCCAAATTATGGCTGTAACCAACTGCGGCATTCTCATACTGACCGGACGGGGGCACACCATCGACCGCGTGATGGGGCTGGAGCTGGGCGGTGACGACTACGTGGTCAAGCCCTTCGAGCCTCGTGAATTGGTCGCACGCGTGCGCAGCATCCTGCGCCGTCGCGGTTCGTCCCTGCAGACAGGGTCGGTCAACCAGCGGCGTTACGCCAGTTTCCTAGGCTGGACGCTGGATTGCGCCGCCAACAACCTGCGCGCTCCGGATGGCACCGAGCATGTCTTGGGAACTGCCGAAAACCAGGTACTGCGGGCTTTTGTGGAACGACCGCACCAGATATTGACACGTGAACAACTGCTGAGCCAGCGTGACTTGTCGCCTATGGACCGCAGCATTGATGTGCGCATATCGCGCATTCGCCGCAAGATTGAAGCCGATCCGCAAAACGCCAAAATCATCAAGACGGTTTACGGGGCGGGCTACATGTTTACGGCGGCTGTGACTTGGTCCTGAGCTTCGCGAAGTCAATCAAGCATCACTCTTTTTCTACCTCACTGGCATATTTCAAAACATGAAAACCGAAGAAATTTTGGCCCAATACGGTCCGCGCGAAGCCATGGAATACGACGTGGTGGTGGTGGGTGGCGGGCCAGCGGGCCTGTCGACCGCGATCCGCCTCAAACAACTGGCCGCTGCTGCGGGCAAAGAAGTTTCTGTTGTCGTGCTGGAGAAAGGCTCCGAGCCGGGCGCGCACATTTTGAGCGGCGCCATCATGGACCCGATAGCGCTCAACGAACTCATCCCTGACTGGAAAGAAAAAGGCGCGCCGCTCAACCAGCCTGTGACCAACGACGCCTACATCTTCCTGGGCGAAAAGTCGGCCCTGCGCGTGCCCAATCTTTTGTTGCCGCCTTTTGCGCACAACCACGGCAATTACATCGTCAGCCTGGGCGCTGTGACCAAGTGGCTGGCCGAACAGGCCGAGGCCCTGGGCGTGGAGATCTTCCCCGGCTTTGCCGCTGCCGAAGTGCTGTACAACGCCGATGGCAGCGAAGGAGGAAACTTAGCTTCGGTAAGGGGCGTCGCCACCGGCAACATGGGTGTGGGCAAAGACGGCGAGCCCATGGGGAGTTTCCAGCTGGGTATGGAAATCCTCGGCAAATACACGGTGTTTGCAGAAGGCGCGCGCGGCCACCTGGGCAAGCAGCTCATCGCCAAATTCAAGCTTGACGAAGGCCGCGACCCGCAGAGTTTTGGCTTGGGCATCAAGGAGCTGTGGGAGATCTCGCCCGAACGCCACCAGCCCGGCTTTGTCATGCACACCGCAGGCTGGCCCATGGAGAACGACACCTACGGCGGCGCTTTTCTCTACCACCTGGAGGGCAACAAGGTCGCCATGGGCTTCGTCACTGGCCTGGGCTACACCAACCCCTACTTGAGCCCGTTTGAGGAATTCCAGCGCTGGAAGACGCACCCGAATGTGCGCTACTACCTGGAAAACGCCAAGGGCGAAGTCACCGCCAAACGTCTCTCGTATGGCGCGCGCGCCATCAACGCCAGCGGGCTCAGCGCCCTGCCCAAGACCGTGTTCCCGGGTGGCGCACTGGTGGGCTGCGACGCCGGTTACCTCAACGTGGGCCGCATCAAGGGCAGCCACGCCGCCATCAAGACCGGCATGCTGGCCGCCGAAGCCGCGTTTGACGCCGTGCTGGCAGGCCGCCAGCACGACGAGTTGGCCGCCTATCCTGAAGCCTTCGCGCAAAGCTGGCTCTTCAAAGAGCTCAAGAAAGACCGCAACTTCAAGAACTGGTTCAAATACGGCCTGACCACCGCCACGCTGATGAACGGCTTTGAGCAATTTGTGCTGCGCGGCCACATGCCCTGGACACTCAAGCGCGACAAGGCCGACCACGAATACCTCAAGCCCGCCGCCGAATGCAAGCCCATTGATTACCCCAAGCCGGACGGCAAACTCACCTTTGACCGCCTCTCCAGCGTGTTCATCAGCAACACCAACCACGAAGAGCAGCAGCCGGCGCATTTGACGCTGAAGGACAACAAGGTGCCGGTGGGCATCAACTTCCTCAAATACGCCGGGCCCGAGGCGCGTTATTGCCCGGCCGGTGTTTACGAATTCGTGCGCGACGAAAAAGACCAGGACCGCCTGCAGATCAACGCGCAGAACTGCGTGCATTGCAAGACCTGCGACATCAAGGATCCGACGCAGAACATCGTGTGGGTCACGCCGGAAGGCGGCGGCGGGCCGAATTACGCGGGGATGTGACTGACTGGGTGTTGCTGATATTTGCGGTATATACAATTTTTTGTATAATTGACGCATGTCTGCTCCCAATTCTGTTGAATTTCGGGGTAGTTCGCTTGATGATCTGCGAGCATTTCCTATCGCCGCAAGGCGTGAAGCTGGTCATCAGTTGGATCAAGTGCAGCACGGATACGAGGCAGACGACTGGAAGCCCATGAACACGGTTGGCCCAGGTGTACGGGAGATTCGGATTCGAGACGCCGCAGGTGCGTTCAGGGTCATTTACGTGGCGAAGTTTGCAGATGCTGTCTATGTGCTTCACTGCTTCCAGAAAAAGACCGAGAAAACCAGCAAGCTCGATTTGGATCTGTCTGCCAAGCGTTACCGGGATTTGTCAAAGGAGTTGAACCCATGAGCAAGCAACGATTTGCCAACGTCTGGGATGCCATTGAAGACACGCCAGAAGAGGCGGAAAACATGAAGCTGCGCTCGGCGCTGATGACCGCGCTCAAAAACCACATTGCTAACGCTGAAATGAGCCAGGCGCAGGCGGCCAAGCTTTTTGGCATCACACAGCCACGCGTATCAGACCTGATGCGTGGAAAAATCAACCTGTTCGCCATCGACGCGCTGGTCAACATGGCGACCGCTGCGGGCTTGCATATCGAGATGCGGATCACGGAGTCGGTCTGAAGCTCAAGTGGGCGGAGTGGAAGTCGCGAGGGTTCCACACGTCACTGGCAGCCCATGGGGCCTGTCACTCCAGCAAGCCTTAAGCGCTGATATCCCCTTCGCCCCGACCCGGTTAAGCTCAGTGACCTGTCAATGTCCGCCGTTCATAAGTGACAAGATGCGCATTGGCGACCCCATAACAAAGGAGCTTGAGACATGCAAATCGTCATCACCGGCGGCGCCGGATTTTTGGGTGTGCGTCTGGCCCGCACGCTGCTGGCCAAAGGCCAACTGGCTTTGGCGGGTGCAGCGCCTGCAGCCATTACACGCCTGACATTGGTAGACCGCGCCTTGCCACCGGCCGACCTGCTGGCCGACCCGCGCGTCGCTGCGCTCAACGGCGACTTGAACGCCTTGCTTGAAGACACATCTGCTGCAAGGCCGGTCGTCAGCGCGCAAACAGCCATCGTTTTTCACCTGGCCGCTGCCGTGAGCGGCGAATGCGAGGCCGACTTTGACCTGGGCATGAACAGCAACTTCAAGGCCACACTGCGCCTGCTGGAAAACTGCCGCGCTCTCAAAACAAAGCCGGTGCTGGTGTTTGCGAGTTCGCTGGCGGTGTTTGGCCATTCGGTTGAGACGCCCTGCCCGGCGACGATTGAAGACACCACCCTGCCCACGCCACAAACCAGCTACGGCATCCAGAAGCTCATTGGCGAACAACTGGTGGCGGATTTCACCCGCAAGGGCTTCATCCAGGGCCGCAGCACGCGCCTGATGACGGTCAGCGTGCGGCCAGGCAAACCCAATGGCGCGGCCTCCAGCTTTTTCAGCGGCATGATCCGCGAACCTTTAGCGGGTGTGAAGGGCTCCTGCCCTGTCACACCGGAAACAGAGGTCGCATTGTCATCACCCACCCTAACCGTCGCGGGCATCATTCGCGCAGCAGAGGCGAGTGAAAGTGAATGGGGCCCGCGCATCGGCCTGAACCTGCCGGCTCTCACCTGCACTACCGGCGAGATGGCCCGGGCGCTTGAGCGCGTGGCAGGCCCGCAGGTGGCGGCACTGATCGACTGGACGCCCGACCCCGGCATCCGCAAAATCGTTGCGACCTGGCCTGCCCGCATCCATGCACGACGCGCTGAAGGCCTGGGACTGCTGCCAGAGACCGCGTTTGAGTCTCTGATTCAGGAATACATACGCGAAAACCCGGATGCCCTGAAGACACCCGTGCCGTGACAATGTTTGGTTGCGTTCATGCAAGCACAAAAAAGGAGCTTCACATCATGATTACAGGATTCAAATTTGCACCCTTGGCCGCGGCTGCGGCGCTGGCTGCCGGTCTGATCACCAGCGCGCTGGCCCAAACCACCATGCGCATGAGCATCTCGGCCAGCGCCACCTCACACCAGGGCGTGGCCATCGAGCACATGGCCAAAGAGGTTGAGAAACGCACCAATGGCCGCATCAAGATCCAGAACTTTTTCTCCGGCGCTTTGGGTGGCGAACGTGAGTCGGTTGAAGCCGTGCAATTGGGCACCCAGGAACTGACGCTGTCATCCACCGGCCCCATCCCGAACTTTGTGCCCGACACCAAGATTCTGGACATCCCCTTCCTGTTTCGCGACAAAGCCCACGCCCATGCCGTACTGGACGGCCCGATCGGCGCGGAGATGCTGACCAAGTTTGACTCCAAGGGCTTCAAGGCTTTGGTGTGGGCCGAAAACGGCGTGCGCCACATGACCAACAACAAGCGCCCGGTGAATGTGCCCGAAGACCTCAAGGGCCTCAAGGTGCGCACCATGGAAAACCCGGTGCACATCGCCGCCTACAAGGGCTTTGGCATTGTGCCGACACCGATGGCCTTCCCCGAGGTTTTTGCCGCCCTGCAGCAGGGCACCGTGGACGGCCAAGAGAACCCGCTGTCTGTCATCATGATGGGCAAGCTGGATCAAGTGCAGAAACACCTGACGCTGACCGGCCACGTCTATTCGCCCGCCTTGATTTTGATGAACAAGGCCGTGTGGGAAAAGTTGCCTGCGGCTGACCAGAAAATCTTCATGGACGTGGCCAAAGAGGCTGTAAAGGTCAACCGCGCCAAGGTGGCCGAAGACGATGCCAATGGCGTAGCTGACTTGCGCAAAAAAGGCATGCTGATCGTCGAGAACCCGGACAAAGCCAAATTTGTGGCGGCCTTGGGGCCTGTGAACGCCGAGTTTGAAAAGCAGTTTGGCAAAGCTGCCATCGACAAGATCCGCGCGGTCAAATAAACCTGCGCCGAACGTTCAAACACAAAGGGCTTCGGCCCTTTTTGTTTGCATTCAGCCATCCACGCCCTGGAAGGACCCCATGAAAGAATTTCTGTTGCGGATCGACCGCGTCACCACCGGCCTGTCCATGGCCTTCGCCTGCGCCATGCTGGCTCTGGCGTCGGCATTGGGCATGTACCAGATCATCACGCGTTTCGTTCTGGAGCAGCCCGCTGAATGGAGCGAGGTGATGATCCGCTTCAGCCTGATCTGGATGGTGTTCATGGGCATTCCGATGGCCTTTCGCCAGGGGGCCATGGTCAGCGTGGACGTGATGTACCGCTGGAGCCCGCCCAAATTCAAACGGGTGCTCGATTGGGTGGTCTTTCTGGCGGCGCTGGTCCTGGTTCTGCTGATCATCTGGTGGGGCTGGGAGTACGCCAAACGCGGGCGTGTGCAGACGGTGATTGGCATGGAAGATGTTTCCATGTTCTGGGCCTACCTGGCGCTGCCGGTCGGTGGTCTCTTCAGCGTCATCAGCCTGGTTGGGAATCTGCTCGATCCGCAACGCCTGGAACTGGAAACCGCGCAATGAAAACAACAACAGACTGGGAGACACCATGGGAACGATGATGATTTCAACGATGGCGCTGTGTTTTGCGCTGTCGATTTCAGTGGCTGTGTCCATCGGCCTGGCGGCCATGGTGGGCATCCAGTTCAACAACGCCAGCATGTTGATTTCCGTCAAGGAAATGTTCAATTCGATCAACAAGTTCCCGCTGGCGGCCATTCCATTTTTCATCTTTGCCGGCAACCTGATGGAAACCGGTGGCATCTCGCGGCGCCTGGTGGAGTTTGCCAAAAGCATTGTGGGCGGCGTGCAGGGCGGCCTGCCGATGACCTGTGTGTTGACCTGCATGATCTTTGCCGCCGTGTCGGGCTCGTCGGTGGCCACCACGTTTGCCATTGGCGCGATTTTGATCCCGGCGCTCATCAAACACGGCTACCCCACCGCCTACGCCGCCGCGCTGCAAGCCACCAGCGCCGAGCTTGGCGTGATCATTCCGCCATCGATTCCAATGATTCTGTATGGCGTGAGCGCCGAAGTGTCGGTCGGTGAATTGTTCATTGCCGGTTTTGGCCCCGGCATCTTCATCGGCCTGATGTTGATGCTGTTTTGTTATTGTTATTGCAAATACAAAGGATGGGGAAAATCCGATGGCGAGGGCCGCCTGGGTTTTGGCAAAGCCGCTTACCAGGCCGGGTGGGCCCTGCTGATGCCGGTCATCATTCTGGGTGGCATCTATGGCGGCGTCTTCACGCCGACCGAAGCCGCTGCCGTGGCGGTGTTTTATGCGCTGGTGGTCGGCATGTTTGTGCACCGTGAGATCAAGATTTCAGACCTTTACTCGATCTTGAAAAAATCCGTTTTGTCCAGCGCGGTGATCATGTTCATCATCGCCAACGCGGGGCTCTTCGCCTTTTTGGTCACGCGGGCCGGCGTGCCGGAAGCAATTGGCATCTGGCTGCAGGAAATCCTGAAGTCGCCTGCCATGTTCCTGCTGGGCGTCAACGCCGCCCTCTTCGTCATCGGCATGTTCATTGAAACCAGCGCAGCCATTATTGTGCTGGCACCCATTCTGGCGCCGGTTGCCGTCAAGTTCGGCATTGACCCCATCCACTTCGGCCTGGTGATGGTAGTCAACCTGGCGCTGGGCATGATCACGCCGCCCTTTGGTGTGAACCTGTTTGCGGCCTGTACGGTCGCGAAAATTTCGCTTGACCGCATCGTCACCCATTTGGTGCCCTTTGTGCTGGTGGTGCTGGCCTGCCTGATGGTGATCACCTATGTGCCAGCGCTGTCGCTGACTTTGCGGGATCTGGTTTACGCAAAATGATGTCGCCCCCACGGTCGCCCACTTCGTGTGGCTCCCTGCCCCCCAAGGGGGCCGCGCTGCGTCTCGGGGGCGGCCCAGCGTCGCAGTAGAATCACTCTGTCAGGAGAGCGCCCCGCCAGTTGGGGCCGCCGAAGGCGCAAGACATGCTGATTGCAGCGGTCGCGAACGCTCAGGCACAAAGGACTGACAACCGTTGGGAGGCTGCCCGGCCACCCGACGTTTCCCCACTGGAGAGAGGCCAGCCAGCCTGGCCCACCGAAGGAGCAAACCGCGCCGCCTGTCCCGTACAGGCCGTTCGGTGAATCTCTCAGGTAAAGCGGACAGCGGGGGCAGCGCATGCGGCCATCCTGCCGGGTGGCGGTGCATTCGTCCCTGTTCCGAAAGTCCGCTTGACCACCACCGAATCCTTGCTCAAAACGCCCTTGCATGACCTGCACGTGTCGATGGGCGCGCGCATGGTGTCGTTTGCCGGCTATTCCATGCCAGTGCAGTTCCCGTCCGGCCTGATGGCCGAGCATCTGCATACCCGCGCGTCGGCCAGCCTGTTTGACGTCTCGCACATGGGCCAGTTGCGCCTGCTTGGGGCCGATGCCGCTGCCGCGCTCGAAACCCTGATGCCGGTTGACGTGATCGACCTGCCTGTCGGCAAACAGCGATACGGCTTGCTGCTCAATGACGCAGGCGGCATCCTTGACGACCTGATGCTCGTCCAACGCGAGGGCGACATCTTCATCATCGTGAACGGCGCCTGCAAATCGGCAGACATCGCCCACCTTCGGCAAAAAATCGGCCACCGTTGCCAGGTTGTTCCCATGCCGCAAATGGCGCTGATGGCCTTGCAGGGCCCCAAAGCGGTGGATGTGATGGCGCGCCTGTGCCCCGGCATCGAGCGGCTGGTTTTCATGACGGGCGGCCACTTCAACATCAGCTGCGACAGCCGCGGGCCGCACCAGGCGATTGAATGTTTCGTGACGCGCAGTGGTTACACCGGCGAAGACGGCTTCGAGATTTCCGTGCACGAGATGAAGGCCGAAGCTCTGGCGCACGCGCTTCTGGCGCAGCCAGAAGTCAAGCCCGCCGGGCTTGGCGCGCGCAATTCCTTGCGCCTTGAAGCCGGACTTTGCCTGTACGGCCACGACATCGACACCACGACCACGCCCGTACAAGCCGGTTTGAGCTGGGCCATCCAGAAAGTTCGTCGTACTGGTGGCGCCCGCGCAGGCGGGTTCCCCGGCGCGGCGCAAATACTGGCTGAAATCACGCCTTCTGCAACGGACAAAGCGCCGCTGCTTTCAAGAAAACGTGTCGGCCTGGTCGCGCTCGCGCGGGTGCCGGTGCGCGATCACGCCGAGTTGCAAAACCTCGCCGGCGAGTCGATTGGCGAGGTCACCAGCGGCCTGCTGGCGCCCTCCATCGACAAACCGGTGGCGATGGCTTATGTCCAACCCGAATACGCCGCGCTGGGCACGGTAATGAACGCCATGGTGCGCGGCAAGCCCGTGCCCATGCAGGTGTCTGCCATGCCGTTTGTTCCCACCCGTTATTTCCGGGGCTGAAAGCCAAAGCCGGATTTTCCAATTTTCAAAGGAGTGAACCGAATGTCGATCAAATACACCGAAGACCACGAGTGGCTGCAAGTTGAGGGCGGCGTAGCCACCGTGGGCATCACCCACCATGCGCAGGACGCGCTGGGCGACGTGGTTTTTGTGGAGCTTCCCGAAGTTGGCAAGACAATGGCGGCAAAGGATGTGGCTGGCGTGGTCGAGTCGGTCAAGGCGGCAGCCGACGTTTTTATGCCTGTCAGCGGCAGTGTGGTCGAAGTGAACGAAGCCTTGAGGGTCGATCCGGCACTGGCCAATTCCGACCCGCTGGGCGCAGGCTGGTTCTTCAAAGTGAAGTTGTCCCATCCATCCGAGCTGGATGCCTTGATGGACGAAACCGGCTACACCGCTTTTTCCGAAGCCGCCTGAGGTGTCGCCACCATGTTGATGCCTGCAAATAAGACACTGACTGAGCTGGAAAACCCGGCGGAATTCATCGCCCGCCACATCGGCATCGATGAGCAGGATGAACAGCGAATGCTCACGGTGGTGGGAGCCGCCTCGCGGCGCGATCTGATCGACGGCATCGTGCCGCGCAGCATCGCGCGTCAACAGGCAATGAACCTGCCGGCCGCGGTCTCCGAGGTGGCGGCTTTGGGCGAACTGAAGACGATGGCGGCGAAAAACAAGATCTTCAAAAGTTTTATCGGTCAGGGTTACCACGGCACTCACACACCCGGCGTGATCCTGCGCAATATTCTGGAGAACCCGGCGTGGTACACCGCCTACACGCCTTACCAGGCCGAAATTTCCCAGGGGCGCATGGAAGCGCTGGTGAATTTCCAGACCATGGTGTGTGACCTCACCGGCATGGCCATCGCCAACGCCTCGATGCTGGACGAGGCCACGGCGGCGGCTGAGGCCATGACGCTGGCCAAACGCAGCGTGAAGAGCAAATCCAGTGTGTTTGTGGTCGCCGGCGACTGCCACCCGCAGGTTATCGAAGTCATCCAGACGCGGGCCGCGCCACTGGGCATCGAGGTGGTTCTGGCCAATTCGGCCGCGCAATGGGATGCCCTGCTGGCCGAAGACCACTTCGCCGTGTTGGCGCCGTACCCGTCCACATCCGGACGCATTGACGACCTGCGCGCCGATGTCGGCAAGGTGCATGCACAACAGGCGGCCTTCATTGTTGCCGCTGATTTGTTGGCGCTCACCCTGCTTGTGCCGCCGGGCGAATTCAACGCCGACATC
>JANNEZ010000427.1:0-4336 GCA_031379255.1 Rhodoferax sp.
ATAGACGCCAGGGCCACTCGACGGACGATTTCCAGGGCCTTTTTTTGGGTTGCCGTCGTCGGCCGTCTTCTAGACCAGACCAGTTCGAGCCGGCTCAAAATTCGTGGGCTATGGATCGCGCGCACTGAAAATGGCTCGACATTGTCAAAATTGCTCAAGGTGTAACGTGGCAAAACGGCATGCCCCAAGCCCTCCTTGACCAAGCTCAGGATGGCATTGAGCCCGTCCACTTCCATCGTGACCTGCGGGCGCAGGCTCAAGCTGGCCATTTCGTTGTCGATCAAGAGCCGAAAGGCATTGGGGCGGCTGGGCAGGATCAGCGGCAGCGCCGCCACTTCGCGCAGGCTGATCGACTCCGGCGCGGCCGCCACGCGGCTGCTTTTTCGGGGTGGCCGAAGCGCGTTATTGGGAGAAATAAGCGCCAGTTGCTCTTCGTGCAGAACCGCCATCTCAAGATCGGGCGATGCGTCAGGGTTGTAGAGCACCGCCATGTCCAGGTTGCCCACGCGCAGGCCCTCGTACATGAGCACGGAAAATCCTTCGGTCAAGGTCAGCTGCGCTTGCGGCAGCGCCTTGCGCATGGCGCGCGTCAGGGGAACGGTGATCAGCTTTGAGAGGCTTGGCGGCAACCCGATCGACACCCGCCCGGCCAGGCGGCTGCGCGCCCTGCCGAGCTCTTCGCGCGCGAGGGCCACCTGGTTCAGGATGCCGCGCCCGTGTTCCAGCAGCAGCGCGCCGGCTTCCGTGGGTACGGCGCCCCGGCCATTGCGGATCAGCAGATTTTGGGTGAGTTCCACCTCGAGCAGCCGGACTTGGCGGCTCAAAGCCGGCTGGGCCACGTTCAAAGCCAATGCGGCGCGGGTAAAACCGCCCAATTCGGCCACTCGCACGAAATACGCCAGCTGTTTGAGATCCATGGCGAATTGTTGCATATCAATTCATGGGTTATCGCATATTGGTATATCAGCTAGCGGACGCGCAGGCTTTCGGTCTCTTGTTCTTCAGCGCACAATGCCACCTCCGCAGGCTGCTTGCCTGGCCCGCGCCACTTCATTCAAGACCCGACCATGAGCCAACAAAACCCTTTGATCATCGATTGCCACGGCCACTACACCACGGCGCCGCTGGCGATGGAAACCTGGCGCAATGCGCAGATTGCGGCCATCAAGGAGCCGGGCAAGATGCCCAGGGCGTCCGATCTGAAGATCAGCGACGACGAACTGCGCGAGTCCATCGAGAAAAACCAGCTCAAACTGATGAAGGAGCGCGGCAGCGACATTACCCTGTTTTCACCGCGGGCGAGCTTCATGGCGCACCACATCGGCGATTTCCAGATCTCAAGCGCCTGGGCCGCCATCTGCAACGAGCTGTGTTACCGCGTCAGCCAGCTTTACCCCAAGCATTTTGTGCCGGTGGCTATGTTGCCGCAAAGCACTGGTGTGGACCCGGCCAGTTGTATCCCCGAGCTGGTGAAATGTATCGAGCAATACGGCAATGTCGGCATCAACCTGAACCCGGACCCGAGCGGCGGCCACTGGAAATCGCCCCCGTTGACCGACAAACACTGGTACCCGATTTACGAAGCGATGGTGCAGTACGACATTCCCGCCATGGTGCATGTGTCCACCAGTTGCAATGCCTGCTTTCACACCACCGGCGCGCATTACATCAATGCCGACACCACCGCTTTCATGCAACTTCTGGAAGGCAACCTTTTCAAGGATTTCCCGACTTTGCGCCTGCTGGTGCCCCATGGCGGGGGCGCGGCGCCCTACCACTGGGGCCGTTACCGGGGCCTGGCCGACATGCTCAAGAAGCCGATTCTGGAAGAGCACCTGTTGAACAACGTCTACTTTGACACCTGCGTTTACCACCAGCCCGGCATTGATTTGCTCAACACCGTGGTGCCGGTGAAAAACGTGCTGTTTGGCTCGGAGATGATTGGCGCCGTGCGCGGCATCGACCCGCGTACCGGCTTCAATTTTGACGACACCAAACGGTATGTCCAGGCCAGCAAGATCCTCAGCGACGCCGACCGTTTCCAGATCTACGAAGGCAACGCGCGCCGCGTGTTCCCGCGCCTGGACGCGACGCTGAAGTCGCAGGGCCGTTGATACAAAACACCCAGTCCCAACTTTTCAAGGATCACCATGTACGAACTCGGAATCGTCAAACGCAACATCACCCGCGCCAACCAGGCCGCTGTGGAAACCATGGGCCGCTTTGGCTCAGCCACCGTGCACGAGGCGCAGGGCCGTGTTGGCCTGATGGCCACCTACATGCGCCCCATCTACGCGGGCGCGCAGGCCAGCGGCACGGCAGTCACCGTTCTGCTGCACCCCGGCGACAACTACATGCTGCACGTGGCGGCAGAACAGATCCAGCCGGGCGACATCGTCGTCGCGGCCCTGAGCTCGCCCAACACAGACGGCTTTTTTGGCGACCTGTTGGCCACCTCGTTCAAGGCGCGCGGCGCGCGGGCGCTGGTGATCGACGGCGGCTGCCGCGATGTGAAAGAGCTCACGTCGATGAACTTTCCGGTCTGGAGCAAGGCCATCAGTTCCAAAGGCACCGTCAAGGCGACGCTGGGTTCGGTGAACATTCCAGTGGTGTGCGCGGACGCCTTGGTCAACCCCGGCGACGCCATCATCGCTGACGACGACGGCGTGGTGGTGGTGCCCGCCGCATGGGCTGAGCGAGTGGCCGCTGCCGCTGCCGCGCGCGAAGCCAACGAAGGTGAAAAACGCGCCAAGCTGGCGCAGGGCATCCTGGGGCTGGACATGTACAGCATGCGTGAGCCCCTGGCCAAACTGGGGTTGAAATATGTCGACTGAATTCACCAAGACAGCGGGCTGGATGGACTGGTACACCGGCCCGGCCAAACCCGCATTCAAGCTGCCTGCCGGCGCTGTTGATGCTCATTGCCATGTGTTCGGCCCGGGCGCAGAGTTCCCCTATGCGCCGGAGCGCAAATACACGCCCTGTGACGCGTCCAAGGCGCAGCTGTACGCGCTGCGTGACCATCTGGGCTTTGACAAAAACGTGGTGGTGCAGGCCACCTGCCACGGCGCCGACAACAGCGCCATGCTTGACGCGCTGGTGAGCAGCAAAGGCAAGGCGCGCGGCGTTGCCACCGTCAAGCGCAGCGTCAGCGATGCAGAAATCCAGGCCATGCATGACGCCGGCGTGCGTGGTGTGCGGTTCAACTTCGTCAAGCGCCTGGTCGATTTCACGCCCAAAGACGAGTTGCTTGAAATCGCCACGCGCATCAAGAAGTGGAACTGGCACGTTGTCATCTACTTTGAGGCGGTTGATCTGCCCGAGCTGTGGGACTTCTTCACGGCGCTGCCGACCACCGTCGTTGTGGATCACATGGGCCGCCCCGACGTGAGCAAGCCGGTGGATGGCCCCGAGTTCGCGCTGTTTGTGAAGTTCATGCAGCAGCACCCCAATGTGTGGAGCAAGGTGAGTTGCCCGGAACGCCTGTCTGTCACCGGCCCGAAGGCGTTGAACGGTGAACAAAACGCTTACCGCGACGTGATCCCGTTTGCCCGAAAAATCGTCGAAACTTTCCCAGACCGCGTTTTGTGGGGCACCGACTGGCCGCACCCGAACCTCAAAGACCACATGCCCGACGACGGCCTTCTGGTCGATTTCATCCCGCACATCGCTGTGACAAAAGAACTGCAGCAAAAGCTGCTGGTGGACAACCCGACGCGGCTGTATTGGGGTAATTGACAGCAGATTCAAAACCCATTGCAGGCCGCGTTCAAGATACCTCGGAGACAAATATGACATTTCAAAACTTCAATGACAGCCGGTTCCTGAAAGCGGCCGGCTTGCTGGCGGCGGCTTCGCTGCTGGCCGCCTGTACCACGCTGGGGTCAAACGCCCCGGAGGGGCCGCTCAGCCTGGGTGCGGATGCCGCCAAGGCTTGCGCGGCTTTGGCCGCGCCATTGGATGCCGCAGCCATCGGCCTTCCCAGTGGCGGCACGGTGATCGACTCGGCGGCCATCGCCACCAACACCTTCTTGAGCCTGGCCGAGCGTGGTCCCACGCCCGCTTCGCGCATCAACCCGGAAACCCCTGCCACGTGCAAAGTGTTGGGCCGCATCCTGCCGGTGGACAAAACTGCGCCACCGATCCTGTTCCAGGTCAATTTGCCGCTCAATTGGAATGGCCGCACGGTGCAATACGGTGGCGGCGGCTTCAATGGCTCGGTGACCACCGGCCTGGGCCTGATTCCGGCAGGCCGGTATGACCAGCCGTCGCCGCTGGCACAGGGGTATGTGACCTACGGCACCGATTCCGGCCACCAGAACGCGCCCGGTGTGGC
>JANNEZ010000490.1:0-6773 GCA_031379255.1 Rhodoferax sp.
TGCGGCGTGGGACGACCCCAAAGGCGTGCCGATTGATGCCTTCATCTTCGGCGGCCGCCGCTCCACCACCGTGCCGCTGGTGAGCCAGGGCCGCAACTGGGTGGAGGGCGTTTACATGGCCGCCACCATGGGCAGCGAGACCACCGCCGCCATCGCCGGCCAGCAAGGCGTGGTGCGCCGCGACCCGTTCGCCATGATCGCGTTTGCCGGTTACAACATGAGCGACTACTTCCAGCATTGGCTCAACATCGGCAAAAAACTCGAAGCCGCCGGTGCCACCGTGCCCAAGGTGTTCTGCACGAATTGGTTCAGAAAAGGCGCGGACGGCAAATTCGTCTGGCCCGGTTATGGCGAAAACATGCGCGTGCTCAAGTGGATGATCGACCGCATCGAAGGAACGGCAAAGGGTGTTGACCAGCCCTTCGGCGTGAGCCCGACTTACGAGGAGTTGAACTGGACCGGTTTGAATTTCAGCAAAGACCAGTTCAACACCGTCACCAGTTTTGACAAGGCCGCGTGGCAAGCCGAGTTGAAGCTGCACACCGAGCTCTTCACCCAGCTCAAGCACCATTTGCCAGTGGAGCTCGAAGACACCCGGTTGAAGCTGGAGCGGCGGCTGGCCGCTTGACGACGGGTGCATCCGGTCAATTTTTCAAAATGTTAACATGGGTATTAACATTTTGAAGTTGTGGGCAAAATTCAAGAATTTTGAAGGTTTTTGACCTTTAAGTCACGAATAATATAGATTTATTGCTATAATAAATATAGCAATTTTCGAATGGGTTCCGTTTTGCAATCTTGGCGAGCGCATCGCGCTTCAGTCGCGCTTCAGTCGCGCCTCAACACTGCGCCAGGCCTCAGGGCTTGATCAACACCCGCCAGCTGTTGAGCTTGCCCTGGTCCTGCGCCGCGCCGTCCGCCACCTTGAGCCGCCAAGCGCCAGCGGACGGTTTCCCGGCCAACGCCGCCAAGCCCGGCGTATTCGCCACCGTGAAGGTGCGCACCAGGTTTTTGGCCGAGCCGCCGCTGGCGTTGTGCAGCACCACTTCGGCGTTCGCCGGCGACATCAGGCTCACACGCAGGTCGCCGATCCAGCTGTGGGCGATGTCCACCGACACCTCGATGCTGCCGACCTTGCCCGCCCCCGCTGCCACCAGGCTGCGTTCGATGCCGGCGCCCGGATGGTCGGGGATTGGGGTGCCGGGCGACTCTTTCAAGTCGATCACCGCTGGCGGCGCGGCAGCAGGGGCGAATTCGAGCTGCCAGCGGTTCAGGCGCCCGGTGTCGGCCGGGGCGAGGTCGTACACCGTCAGCCGCCAAGCGCCCTGGGCGCTGCGCCCGCGCAAGGTCGACAGGGCGGGCAGCAGGGTCTCGTCGTAAGTGAGCTTCAAGTCGTGCGCGTTGCCGCCCGTGCCTTTGGGGTGCAGCTCGACCACGGTTCCCCATGGGGTGGTCAGGGTGGCACGCAGGTCGGCGCGGTAGGTGTGGCTGATGTCCACGCCGATTTTCACGCTGGCGAAGGTCAGCGCTTCGGCGACGTTGATCGTGTCGCTGGCGCCGGCCGGGTTGTTCTCGGGGATGGCGGCATTGGGCGATGAGGTTTTGGTCAGCGCCTGCAGTGGCGGTGGCGGCGCGACCACATCGGCCAGCAGGCATCGGAATGTGACAGCAGCGCCCGCCGCCGAGATCTGGTCGATGGCCAGGTTGGAGGCCGCGCCGCTCCACCATTTGCTGCTCGGGCCGGTGTTGTCGGCAAAACGGGCCGCAGGGCCAGCGAAAAGGTCGTTGGCATCGCCCATCTGATTGGGCAGGCGTTCAAGCTGGAACAAACCGTCGGCCTGCTCGAGCGAGAGTTCGTAGTGGCTGTCGCTGGTCATCTGCTCGCGCCGGTTGTCGCCTTCTTCGTCGACATGCCAGATCGCGAGGCCTTCGTCGGGCAGCGCTGCGTCGCGGCCGCTCCTTTGGCGGTTTTCAATCAGGAAGTACTCGCGCCCGCTGCGCGCAAAGATGGCGAAGTCGTTGCCGCCTGCTGCCAGCGTGACCCGCTGGCCGTGTGCCAGCGGTGTTACGGAATTGGCCCAGCCCGACAGCCGCTTGAGGTAGGCGCTGATGGGAATCGGGTTTTTCTCGCTGACGTTGTTGCCCGCGCACATCAGGCAATAACCGCCCACGCCGCTGGACTCGTTGCCGTAGTCGTACAAATCCGGGTAGTCACACAACATGTGGCCGTTTTCATGGCAAAACGTGCCCAGTGTGAGCTCCGCGCCCATGGCGGTGAACTGGTAGTCAAATGCCGCCTTGCCGGGAGAAAGCGCCACCTTGCTGCCCAGATGGTGCGCATGCGGCCACAGGCCCTTGGACCAGTTGTTGGTGACCGGACCGGCGTAATAAACGTTCAGTGCATAGACAAAGCCCTGGGGATCGGCTGTCAGCGCTGAAAAATCAAAACCGTGGACCAGGTGGTGCGACAGCGCTTCGTTGATCAACTCGATAGCGCGTTGGGTGTAGGGGATGTCCGGGTCGGTGTAATGGGTTTTGGGATGCAAGGCCCGGTAATACGGCGCGACGACATTGGTGTAGCGGCAGCGGCCGATCGAGTTGTCGCGAAAAAAATCAAACACCGAGCCGCGGTTGCCAAAGCCGCTGTAACCCGGCTGGTTGCAAAACCGTTCAACTTCCTCGCGGGCGATGGCGGCCGGCGCGTCGCTGAAATCGATCAGCAGGCACAGGCCGGTGAAATCACCCACCGTCTGGCGCTGCGGCGGCGCCAGCAGCGGGCCGCCAGCAGTCGCCATCGCCCGCATGGCACGTGTTTGCTGGCGCCGCTCTTCGCGGCGTTGGTCGCAGCGCCGGCCCGACACGATCAGGGCCGATTCGCGCCCGGCGGCCGCTGCGCTTTCGCGGCGCACCCGCAAGCCGCGCGGCGCACCTGCGGCCACGCCATTGAGCCCGCCAGCGGCTCCTGGGGCCGGCTGCAAGTGATGGCCGTCAGGTGACAGCTGCGCCACTTCATAGAAGCCGGTGACCGGGTTGGGGGCAACGGTGAATCCGTCAAGGGTCTCAAATACAGCATAGTGCTGGTCGCCCGAACCCCGCAGCTGGATTTTGCTGCCGTCGGGCTGCGTGAAGGTGAACAGTTTGGCGTTGAATCGGATCGACATGGAGAAGTCCTTCCATCACGGTGAACAGGCGACGCGGCGTTGAAACTCTGCGGTGAACTTTGCGCGCTGCAAGGGCTTGCGTCAACCGCCGGGTTGGTGGTTTTTCCCCCATTTGTGGGAAGGAGGGCGGGGCTAAGCAGGTGTGGCGCACAAAGCAAAACGCCCACGTTCAGTGGGCGTTTGCTAAAGCGCTGATAGACATCAGTACCGCTTATTTGTTGGTTGCGCGAGAAGGATTTGAACCTCCGACCTTTGGGTTATGAGCCCAACGAGCTACCAAGCTGCTCCATCGCGCGGTAAGCATGGATTCTACCACATCGGGCCTTGCCCGACGGGTGAATCGAATCTGGCAAGGCCGCTATTTACGCCTTGGCTTCGTCAGCCGCCGGAGCTTCTACGGGCTCCGGGCGATCCAGCAATTCAACCAGGGCCATCGGCGCGTTGTCACCCACGCGGAAACCCATTTTCAGGATGCGCGAGTAACCGCCCGGGCGGGTCTTGAAGCGGGGGCCCAGGTCATTGAAGAGTTTGGTGACGCTGTCGCGGTCGCGAAGGCGGTCAAAGGCCAGGCGGCGGTTGGCCAACGTGGGTTCTTTGGCCAAGGTAATCATGGGTTCGATCACGCGGCGCAGCTCTTTGGCTTTGGGCAGCGTGGTCTTGATGACTTCGTGCGCGATGATGGAGTTCATCATGTTGCGCAGCATGGCGAGGCGGTGCTCGCTCGTGCGGTTGAGTTTGCGGAGTCCGTGTCCGTGGCGCATGGTGTTTTCCTTTGCTATATTTGACCGGCAGCCGTGTCAGGTACTGCCGGGTTGACCGCCCATACCTAAACTTAGCAGGGTGGATCGTCTTGCCCCTTGCGGGGCGAATTTAAAAACCAGTCAATTTAGCGCTTTTCCAGGGCGGCAGGCGGCCAGCTCTCGAGCTTCATGCCCAAGGTCAAACCACGTGACGCCAAAACTTCCTTGATTTCATTGAGCGACTTGCGGCCCAGATTAGGCGTCTTGAGCAGCTCGTTTTCGGTGCGCTGGATCAGGTCGCCGATGTAATAGATGTTTTCGGCCTTCAGGCAGTTGGCAGAACGAACTGTGAGTTCGAGCTCGTCCACCGGGCGCAGCAGGATCGGGTCGAACTGGGTGTTGCCGCGCGGTGCGGGCGCGTCAAACGCGGCCAGTTCACTGCCTTCGAGCTGCGCAAACACGGCCAATTGCTCGACCAGGATCTTGGCCGAGGTGCGAACCGCGTCTTCGGCGGAAATGGCGCCGTTGGTTTCGATTTCGACGACCAGTTTGTCGAGGTCGGTGCGCTGCTCAACACGCGCGCTTTCAACCGTGTAGCTCACCCGTTTCACCGGGGAGAAAGACGCGTCCAGAACAATGCGGCCGATGGACTTGGTGGCTTCGTCGCCGTGGCGGCGCATCGTGCCCGGCACATAACCACGGCCTTTTTCGACCTTGATCTGCATGTCCAGCTTGCCGCCGTGCGACAGGTTGGCAATGACGTGCGTCGGGTTGATGATTTCAACGTCGTGGGGTGTCTGGATGTCAGCGGCTGTCACGACGCCTTCGCCGTCCTTGCGCAGGCTCAGCGTGACTTCTTCGCGGTTGTGCAAGCGGAACACAACACCCTTGAGGTTCAGCAGGATGTTGACCACATCTTCCTGAACGCCGTCAATGGAAGAGTACTCGTGCAAAACCCCGGCAATGGTGACTTCGGTCGCTGCGTAGCCCGGCATGGACGACAGCAGGACGCGGCGCAGGGCATTGCCCAGCGTGTGTCCATAACCGCGCTCAAACGGTTCCAGTTCAACTTTGGCGCGGTTCAGGCCCAGTTGTTCGACGTTGATTGCTTTGGGTTTTAGCAGATTTGATTGCATGCAGACTTCCTCTCAATACCCCCGGCTCGTTACACCGGTAAGGCTGGTGAAGCACCTGGCGGACGGTTTCCCGCAAACCAGGGACGGATTCGAATGAAAAACGATAATGGACGACCCGTGGTGAAACGGATGAACAGCGTTTAGCGTGAATAAAGCTCGACGATCAGCGATTCGTTGATGTCGGAGCCAAACTGGTCGCGGTCGGGCACTTTCTTGAAGACACCTTCAGCTTTGTCGGCGTTGACTTCAACCCAGGCCGGCATGCCGACCTGCTGCGCCAATTGCAGCGCCTCAACCACGCGGTTTTGCTTCTTGGACTTGTCGCGTATGGCGATGATGTCGCCGGTCTTGACCATGTAAGAAGGAATGTTCACGGACTGGCCGTTCACCGTCAGGGCTTTGTGGGACACCAGCTGGCGCGCCTCGGCGCGTGTCGAACCAAAACCCATGCGGTAAACCACGTTGTCCAGGCGGGATTCCAGCAGAAACAGAAGATTGGCGCCGGTATTGCCTTTGCGGCGGTCAGCCTCGGCGAAATAGCGGCGGAACTGGCGCTCCAGCACGCCGTACATGCGTTTGACTTTCTGTTTTTCGCGCAGTTGAAGACCGAAGTCTGAAGTGCGCGCGCCGGATGTGCGGCCATGCTGGCCGGGTTTGGATTCAAACTTGGCCTTGTCCCCGATGGAGCGGCGGGCGCTCTTGAGGAACAGGTCGGTGCCTTCACGGCGTGAGAGTTTGGCCTTGGGGCCGAGGTAACGTGCCACTTGAACTTCCTTTATGTCATCTTCCGCAATTGCTTGCGGGAGCCATCAACCTTGGTTGGTGGCGGTGGGCTTGTTGAAAATGGGAAACCGGATTGCAGGGCAATCAGATCCTCCTGCGTTTCTGCGGGCGGCAACCGTTGTGCGGAACCGGTGTGACGTCGGCAATCATGTTGATGCGGATGCCAAGCGCGGCCAACGCGCGAACCGAAGACTCGCGGCCGGGGCCGGGGCCCTTGATCTCAACGTCCAGGTTCTTGATGCCTTGCTCAACGGCCGCGCGACCCGCCACTTCAGACGCCACCTGGGCGGCGAAAGGGGTTGACTTGCGTGAACCCTTGAAACCCTGGCCACCTGACGATGCCCAGGACAAGGCATTGCCCTGGCGGTCGGTGATGGTGATGATCGTGTTGTTGAACGACGCATGCACGTGTGCGATGCCATCGGCAACGTTCTTGCGGACTTTTTTGCGTACGCGCTGAGCTGCGGTATTGACGGGTGCTTTTGCCATGGTGATCCTTCAGATCCTGTTATTTCTTCAATGCCGCTGCCGCCTTGCGCGGGCCCTTGCGGGTGCGCGCGTTGGTGCGGGTGCGTTGGCCGCGCATGGGCAGGCCACGGCGATGGCGGAAGCCGCGGTAACAACCGATGTCCATCAAACGCTTGATGTTCATGGTGGTCTCGCGGCGCAGGTCGCCTTCGATGGTGATCTGGCCGATCTGGTCGCGGATTTTTTCCAGATCCCCGTCGGTCAGGTCCTTGACCTTCTTGGAATAGGCGATGTCGCAAGCCTCGCAGATTTTGCGGGCGCGCGAGCGGCCAATTCCAAAAATTGCCGTGAGGCCGATTTCAGAATGCTGATTTGGCGGAATGTTGATGCCAGCGATACGTGCCATGTTTGTCCTCTGATACTCTTGCAATAATGACCGCAATCAACCCTGGCGCTGCTTGTGGCGCGGATCTGTGCAGATCACG
>JANNEZ010000499.1:0-2374 GCA_031379255.1 Rhodoferax sp.
GAAGAATGTGCGCCACAGCGGCATCAGCCGCAACGGCCAGCAAATAGAGATCCGCTTTCGCGACACTGCCACACTGACGGCTGCCAAGGCTGTCATTCAGGACCAATTTACCGATCTGGTCCTGCACCGTCTTGGCCGACACCGGCTTGATGGTGGCGGTGATCTTGACGTCTGAACCGTCGGCGCCGTCCGCCAGGTCCAGATCGGTAAATTGGTCCTGAATGACAGCCTTGGCAGCCGTCAGTGTGGCAGTGTCGCGAAAGCGGATCTCTATTTGCTGGCCGTTGCGGCTGATGCCGCTGTGGCGCACATTCTTCTCGCGCAGGACAGTACGGATATCACCCGACAGGGACTCGGCCTTTTTTGTCAGGGCCGCCTGCATGTCAACCTGCAGCATGAAGTGCACGCCGCCGCGCAGATCGAGCCCCAGGTACATGGGCACGGCCGAGAGTGACGCCAGCCAGGCGGGCGAGCGCGACAACAAATTCAGCGCCACCACATAACCGGCATTGGCCGGTTCAGGGATCAACGCCTTCTGGATCGCATCTTTGGCTTTGAGCTGATCCTCGGGCGAGGTGAAGCGGGCCTTGATGGAAGCGCCCTCCAGCGCCACAACGTCTGACGCCACACCGGCACCCTTCAGGGCTTCCTGCACGCGCGCCAGCGTATCGTTGTCGATCTTGACCGTCGACTTGGCTGCCGACACTTGCACTGCCGGGCTTTCGCCAAAAAAATTCGGCAGCGTATAGAGGCTGCCAACCAGCAACGCAATCAGAATGACCACGTACTTCCAGACTGCGTAACGGTTCATCGCGGCTTATCGGCTCAATTTCACAATGGACAACAGGTCGCCTGTACTCACTTGATGGTTCCCTTTGGCAACACCTGCACCACGGCGCTGCGCTGGATCTGCACTTCCACGCCGCTGGCAATTTCAAGGCCGAGGTAGGAGTCGCCCAATTTGGAGACTTTCCCGAGCATGCCCCCGGCCGAAACGATCTCATCGCCCTTAGCGAGTGCTTCGACCATCGAGCGGTGCTCCTTCTGTTTCTTCATCTGGGGGCGGATCATCACAAAATAAAGCACTACAAACATCAGGACCAGCGGCAACATGCTCATCAGGGAGGACTGCATGTCGCCCCCGGCAGCGGCAGCAGGGGCGGTTTGGGCAAAGGCAGAAGAAATAAACACGGTCAGCTCCACACAGGTAAGTCGAAAAACGGAAAGCCCAAGGCACCCCCGCGCGAACAGGGGCGCATGCTGGGCGCAACCGGGGATTGTAAGCGGGCCATACCGCTTCGATTTGCTACCTTTTTTGTAGTTAAGCGGCCTGCCGGATGGCCGCCGGATTCGCGAATTCCGCCTCCAGCTTTGCCCACTTGGCGCGCGCTGCCGCCAAGTTGCGGTCTTTGACGTGGCCATAACCCTTGATCAGCTCGGGAATCCGGGCGATTTCCACCGCCACGGCGTGGTTGGACTCGGCCAGCGTGTTCAACATCGCCTCGATGCTGATTTGGTATTGCGCGATCAGGGCGCGCTCCTGGCGCCGCTCGGCGGAATTGCCAAACACATCGAAGCTGCCGCCGCGCAATCCCTTGAGCCGCGCCAGCACGCGAAACACCAGCAGCGTGGACGGACCGAATTTGGACTTCTGCAGCTCACCCCTGGCGTTGCGTTTGGCAATCAAAGGCGGCGCCAGGTGGTAATTGAGCTTGAAGTCGCCTTCAAACATGGTGTTGATTTTCGCGTGGAAAGCCGGGTCGGTGTGCAGGCGAGCGACTTCGTATTCGTCCTTGTACGCCATCAGCTTGAACAAATACCGGGCCACCGCTTCGGTCAGCGCCAGTGATTTCAGGTTCAACTTTTCCTCGGCGGCTTTCACCCGCTCGACAAACGCCTGGTAACTGCCCGCGTAGTTCGCATCCTGGTAAGCCGTCAGGAACTCCACCCGGCGCGCCACCAGCGAGTCCAGTGATTCGCGCTTTTTGAATTCGACCACCTGGCCCGGGTTCACCACCTTTTGCACGTCGCCGAGATTGTGCGCGGCGCGGCAGCCCCATTCAAACGCCGTCTTGTTTTGTTGCACGGCGACCGCATTGAGTTCGATGGCGCGGATGATCGATGCTTTTTCCAGCGGAATCCAGCCCTTTTGCCAGGCGTAGCCCAGCATCATCGGGTTGGTATAAATGCTGTCGCCCATCAACTTGGTCGAGGCCGCGTCGGCATCAAAAACGCCGACCGCATGGGCGCCCACGAGGGTGGTTATTTCCGCCACACACTGTTCAGACGGGTTCTGCCAGTTGCCATTTTTGACAAAGGCCGCTGTCGGTGTGCTGCTGGAATTCAATGCCACATGGGTGCGCCCCTCACGCAT
>JANNEZ010000018.1:0-2062 GCA_031379255.1 Rhodoferax sp.
TGACGTTCCACGTCCACGTGGGGCACGCGTTGGCGGAGGGGGCGAGAGCCGCTGGCATCCGGCGAGAGGACGGGCGACGGCCCGCCGGTTTAGCACCGGTGGGCTGACGCCACACCGCTCGCCACCCGGAAAAAGGAACGCGGTCCGTTTCTGAGAAATGGTCCGCGTCCCGAATGGCACTTCCATCCGCCAGGAATGCTGGTTGTTGCGCACAGCGAACCATCCGCGCCCAATTTGCATTTTGAGAGCGGTTGTTGTTCAGCTGGTATTGTTGCGTAGGCCTTCCGTGCCTATGCTTTTTTCCGCGAGGCCTTCCTTGAACGTGATTTGCCAATCAAAGGTCAAGGAAGGCCTCCATGCCATTCTATTCTCCACCTCCCACAGCGGCCTCGTTCCGGCAGACGCTGCGTAGTTTTGTCCAAGGGGAAGGTCTACCGTTCCGCGATGTCCTGACGGCCGAGCGCGTGGAGGAAATCGCCGCGCAGGAGCAGGTATCGTTTGGCACGGCCGAGACGGAGATATACTCCGTGCCGGTCACCCTGTGGGCGTTTCTGTCGCAGGCGGTCTCGGCCTCCAAATCGTGCGTGGCCGCGGTGTCGCGGGTGATGGTGCTGCTCGTCACGCTGGGACGCCAACCCTGCCACGCCGGCAGCGGGGCCTATTGCAAGGCCCGGGCCAAGTTGCCCGAACGGTTCCTGCAACGGCTGGCATGCGCGGTCGGCAGCGAACTCGAGGATCGGGCGCCGGACGCGTGGCGCTGGCACCAGCGCCGCGTGCAGTTGCTCGATGGTTCGAGCCTGTCCATGCCCGATACGCCGGCCAACCAGCACGTCTATCCGCAAGCGCGTTCCCAGCGGCCGGGCGTAGGCTTTCCGTTGCTGCGTTGGGTGGTGCTCGTGGGCCTGGCGACCGGGGCGGTGCTCGGCAGCGCCGTCGGTCCCTGGCGCGGCAAGGAGACCGGCGAAACAGCCCTGTTTCGCCAATTGCTCGACACCTTGCGGTCCGGCGACGTGCTGCTGGCCGATCGCTACTATTGCTCGTACTGGATGATCGCGTTGGCGTTGGCCCGCGGCGTCGACGTCGTGTTTCGCCAGCATCAGTTGCGGCGGACCGATTTTCGCCGCGGTCAACGGCTGGGCCGCTACGATCACGTGGTGACCTGGACCAAGCCGCGGCGCCCGGCATGGATGGACGAGGAAACCTACGCGGCAGTGCCCGACCAACTCCGCCTGCGCGAAGTGCGCGGCTCGGTCGCCACGCCGGGTTGTCGCGTCCGCGACCTCGTCGTGGTTACCACCTTCACCGACGCCGAGGAGTTTCCCAAGGCAGATATTTTGCAACTCTATCACGCGCGTTGGAACGTGGAGATCGACCTGCGTTCCATCAAGACCTACATGGACATGGAGATTTTGCGCTGCCAGACTCCGGAAATGGTGCGCAAAGAAATCTGGGCGCACTTGTTGGCTTACAACCTGGTCCGCCAAGTGATGGCCCAGGCGGCTCGCGAACACGGCGTGACGCCACGCCAATTAAGTTTTGCCGGCGCCGTGCAAACACTCAACGAATACCGCACGCTGTTGTTGACGGCGACCGAGGCGGACCTACCGGCGTTGATCCAGCACATCCTCGCGGCGATCGCCAGTCATCGCGTCGGCAATCGTCCCAACCGCAGCGAACCACGCAAGGTGAAAAGACGACCCAAGGGATACTCGCGCCTGCTCCAGTCGCGCGCGCAGGAACGCGCCGAGCTGTTGCAGGACTGACACCCAATGAACCGCCCCGGGAGGGACACGTCTCAACGGCACAACCAAGGTCGCCAGCGCGCCAGCGCTCAAGGTTCGCGCCAAGACTGCCAGCAGTCATTGCCCAATGACTCCCGGCAAAACGCCCCGCTACCGCGCACCCTTCCAACCCACCTGCCAGCTGGCACTCGCCATCGCGATCCCTAAACTGCTCAGCTACCATGAGATACAATGGAAGTGCCATTCAGATCCCACCAGGTTACCCGGCCATCGCCTTCGCTGACGACCAGCGACCGGCCGTCGGGCGCTCGGGCAGCGGC
>JANNEZ010000477.1:0-9447 GCA_031379255.1 Rhodoferax sp.
ATATATATATTGCCGGTCGGCCCGTTCGATGGGGTCACCCCCGCGCGCGCCGCGATCGCCAGCGCCGCCGCGTCCGGCCTGGGGCGGACGCTCAGGCCGGTTGCGGTTGCCGCCCTGGCCTGGGGGCCTGCGCGGACCCGCCGCATAGCCGGACGCGGAACCGGCTTGTTCCGGCCGTGCCGGATTGCCGCCGCGTTGGCCCGGGCCGCCCGCCGGACGCGCGCCGCGCCCACGGTTGCGCCGCCCGTTCGGGTTGTTGGCGCCATTGCCTCCATTGCCGCTGTTGGCGTGGCCTGCATGGCCGGTGTGGCTGGTATGACTTGAGCCGTTGTAGCCCACTGTGTTGCCGCGGTTGTCGTCGTCGTCGTCCAGAGGGTCGTCGTCGCCATCGGTGGTGGCGCGTCCGGCGCCGCCATGCGGGGCGCGCGGCGGCCCGCGCCGGGCGCTGCCGTCGCCAGCCGCCTGGCTGAGCAGGCGGATGTCGCCCTCATCGAGCTCCATCCAGGCGCCGCGCTTGAGGCCGCGCGGCAACACCATGGCGCCATACCGAATGCGGATCAGGCGGCTCACGGCGTGCCCCACGGCCTCGATCATGCGGCGCACTTCGCGGTTGCGGCCTTCGGAAATTGTGACGCGGTACCAGCAGTTGGAGCCTTCGCCGCCGCCGTCTTCAATCGCGCCAAACCGGGCCACGCCATCCTCGAGCGTGACGCCGTCGAGCAGCTTCTGTTTTTCTTCGCGGCTCAGGCTGCCCAGCACCCGCACGGCATATTCGCGCTCGAGGCCGAAACGCGGGTGCATGAGATTGTTGGCCAGGCCGCCCGAGCTGGTGAACAGGAGCAGGCCTTCGGTGTTGAGGTCGAGCCGCCCCACCGATTGCCATTTGCCCTGATGCAGTTTGGGCAGGCGCCGAAACACCGTGGGGCGGTTCTGCGGATCGTCATGGGTGACGACTTCACCCACCGGCTTGTGGTACGCGATCACGCGGGCTGCCGGCGGGTCGATGCGAAAGCGGATCGGTTTGCCGTTGACTTTCACGTGGTCGCCAAACTGGATGCGCTGGCCAATGTGGGCGGGCTCGTTGTTGACCGTGATGCGGCCTTCCATGATGAGCTGCTCCATCTCCAGGCGCGACCCCATGCCCGACTGCGCCAGTACTTTGTGCAGCTTGGGCGAATCGGCCTGTGGCAACAGGACGCGTTTGGCGGCGCCGGTTTCTTCAGTTTCCTGCTCGGAGTCGAATTCACCGGACACGACGTCGGCAAAACGGCTGGCGTCGTCAGGCGCGATTTCCGGCGCGGCGGACGCTTGTTCTGGATTGGGCACGGGCTCGGATTGGGGATCAGAGGTCATGTCGCGGACTCGGTGATGAGGGTGTTGGCATTTTGGGGCGCGGGTGGTCCGCCGGCTGCGCCGGCTGGCAAGGAGCCTGGCAGGGCAACCGGGGTGTCGGTTTGGAGTTCAAGGCGCATGTCCAGACTGGACTGGCCGTTGTCGTCTGCAGCAGCCAGACCCAGCAAGGCGCCGGCGGCGCCAGCCGGGTTGTCCAGCGCCGGCAATTGGTCAAGCGACTCCAGGCCCAAGTCGTCCAGAAACTGCCGCGTGGTGGCAAAAAGCGCCGGGCGGCCCACGGTTTCCCGATGGCCGATGACTTCAATCCAGCCGCGGTCTTCGAGCTGTTTGAGCAGCAGCGAGTTGATGGTCACGCCGCGGATGTCTTCCATGTCGGCCCGCGTGGCCGGCTGGCGGTAAGCGATGATGGCCAGGGTTTCGAGCGTTGCGCGGGTGTAGCGTGGCGGCTTCTCGGGGTGCAGGCGGTCCAGGTAATGGCGCATTTCCGGCCGGCTTTGAAAACGCCAGCCGTTGGCCACGTTGACCAGTTCGACGCCGCGCTGCGTCCAGTCGAGCTGCAACTCCAGCAACAGGGCTTTGATCGAGTCGACGCCCACCTGGTCGTCAAACAGGGCGCGCATGTCCTTGACGGGCAAGGGCTGCTGCGCGCAGATCAGCGCGGTTTCAAGTATGCGTTTGGCATCCATCGAATTCATGGCGACAGGTTTTCCAAAGGAAGCGCCCAACAGGCGAATTTCACGGCGCGAAAGCAGGGCAAAACAAGTGTTCTCGGGGTTCTCAGGGTTCTGGGGCGCTAGAACCCCGGTCGGCCCCGGGCACCGGGGAGCCCGCAACGCTTGCGCACCGTGGCGCTGAAGCAGCCATTCAGGGCGTGTACCCGGGCGCGGGCCAGCGGCATCGTGCTTTCAATCAGCGCTGGCACGGGCCTCAAACCGTCAGCTTTCATTGTATCGCAGGCCCAGTTGGGCCGCCATCCGGCTCAAGTCTGCCGGCAAGGGGGCGTGAAAGGCCACGGGGAGTTGGGTTGCAGGATGGACAAAAGCCAACCGGCTGGCGTGCAGGGCTTGCCGCCCGGGCTGCGCCAAACGGCTGCCGCCGTAAAGCTCGTCGTCAACCAGCGGGCAGCCGATCAAAGCCATGTGCACCCGTATCTGGTGGGTACGCCCGGTGTGCAAGGTGCATTTGACGATGCCGCCCAATGCCGACGCTTCGAGCAATTCAAAACTGGTGTGGGCCGGTTTGCCCGGATGCTGGCGCAGGTCGACCACCGCCATGCGCAGCCGGTTGCGTGGATCGCGCCCTATCGGCGCCTCGACCTCGCGAACCCTCCCGCCTGTCCAGGGCCGGTCGGTCACGGCCAGATACTGGCGTTTGACCTCACGCGCGGCAATCATCCTGACCAGGGCATCCATCACGCTTCGGCTGCGCGCCGCCACCATCAGCCCGCTGGTGTTTTTGTCGAGGCGGTGGACAATCCCGGCCCTCGGCAGCGCCTGCGCGGCGGCATCGCGGGCCAGCAGTCCATTGAGCAGCGTGCCGCTCCAGTTGCCCGGCGCCGGGTGGACCACCAGACCCGCCGGTTTGTTGATCACCAGGAGGTGCTCGTCTTCAAAAACGATGGGAAGGTCCATCGGCTCCGGCTTGAATGCCTGACTTTGGGGCGTTGGGCGCAGTTCAATGCTGCCACGCTCGCCGGCTTTCACGCGCGATGAGGGTTTGGTGGCGGTTTTACTGCCCACCGCGACGAAACCTCCTTCGATCAACTGCTGGAGGTAATTGCGGGAGAATTCGGGTACCAGAGCCGCCAGGGCCAGGTCCAGGCGCTGGCCATGCTGCGCGGCAGAGATTTCAAACCCGCGCCGCTCAGCTTGTTCTTCCAGTTCAGCGCCATCGTCGAGGCCCGCCGGCAATGGGTCGCCCGATATAATCAAACCGCGTCTCTACTAGAAAGTTGTTTGCAATGCGCCATGCCAAATTATCGGTTTTTTGTGCCAGGTTTCGTGCCCGGTTGAAAGGTGGCCGGTTCAAAGCGCTTGCCCTCATGCCAGTTGTGCTCGCCGCAGTGGTAGGCTGCGCTTCGGTTGATGTAGACAAAACGGCGGGCATGAGCCCGAACCGCCTGTACGCCGAGGCCAAGGACGAAATGAACGCCGGCGCCTATGACAAAGCGGTCACCTTGCTTGAAAAACTCGAGGGCCGTGCCGCCGGAACGCCGCTGGCACAGCAGGCGCAACTGGACAAGGCCTACGCGCGTTACCGCTCCAACGAACCCGCCGAAGCCCTGGCGGCGCTGGAGCGCTTCATGAAATTGCATCCGGCCAGCCCGGCGCTCGATTATGCCCTTTACCTGAAAGGCATCATCAACTTCAACGACGACCTGGGTCTGCTTTCTTTCCTGACGCGCCAGGACCTGGCCGAGCGGGACCAGAAGGCCTCCAAGGAGTCCTTTGAAGCCTTCAAGGAGTTGACCACCCGGTTTCCGGATTCGCGTTACACGCCCGACGCTCGCCTGCGCATGGTGTACATCGTGAACTCATTGGCCCAGTACGAGGTGCATGTGGCGCGGTATTACTACAACCGCGGCGCTTACTTGGCGGCGGTCAACCGCGCGCAGGTTGCCCTGACGGAATACCGGGCCGTGCCGGCTCTGGAAGAGGCTTTGTTCCTGGTCTACAAGTCTTACGACGCCCTGGGCATGGGTGACCTGCGGGACGATGCCAAACGGGTGCTGGAGAAATCCTACCCGCAAAGCGAATACCTCACCAAAGGCGCTAAAACGTCAACGGAGCCGTGGTGGAAGTTGTGGTGAGTTCACGCTCTGCCAGTTGATCGAGAGCTTCGAGGAACTCGCCCTCGGTGGCCAGGGATTTCATGGGTGGCAGCGCGGCGAGCAGACGCCGCCCGTAAGACATCGTGGCCATCCGGTTGTCACAGATGACCAACAACCCCCGGTCGGATTCGCGCCGGATCAACCGGCCGGCGCCTTGTTTCAACGCGACAGCCGCCTCGGGCAGGAAATAGTCGCGAAAGGCGCTGCGCCCGGCTTGCTCCAGCCGGCTGGAACGTGCCTCAACCAAGGGGTCATTGGGTGGCGGAAAAGGCAGTTTGTCGATAACCACCAACTGAAGCGCGTCACCGGGCACATCGAATCCTTCCCAGAAAGACGCTGACGCCACCAGCACACAGCCGCGCTGGCCGTGCGAATTGCCCTGTCGAAAACGGTCCATCAACTCGCGTTTGGGCCGCTGCCCTTGCGCCAGCACCTCGATTTCGCTCGAATCCCTGAAATGCGCCTGAAGGGCTTCGGTGATGGCGCGCAACGCCCGCAAAGTAGTTGTCAACACCAGGGTGCGGCCGGCAATTGCAGAAACGGCCTGTGCAACCAGCTTGGCCACTCTGCCGCTGTGGGCAGCGTCTGAGGGTTTGGGAAAGTCTCTGGGCACGAACACGGCCGCCTGTGATGGATAGTCAAAAGGGCTGTCGACCTTGAGGATTTCTGCATCCATTAAGCCGCAGGGCTCGGTGAACCACATCAATTTGGCGTCATCACCCAGGGTTGCCGAGGTGAATATCCATGACTTGGCGCCCTCCTGCGATGCGCCCTGCGGCAGCAAGCGGGTTTTGACCACGGCGGCAATGTCCAACGGCGATTCAACCAGGCGCAACTGGGAGCCGGCCTCCAGCCAACGCACGGAACCGGCTTCGCAGGGCCGGGAAAACAGGTCGATCCGGGTTCCGAGCAGCTTGATGCGTTCGGCCAGCCGCAGGAAATCGGGCGCGACTTCGGCGACCGGTTCAAGGGCGGTCAGGGCCGTACCGAGCGCATTCGTCAGCTCAGCCAATGCAGCGGCCCAGGCGTCCTCGTGGATGCCATCGGGCGACGGCCCCGTCCAGCGGATTTTTGTTCCCGGAAATTGTTGCCCCGCCACCAACCGCAACTCCCGGGCGGCCAGCTCAAGCTCTGTAGCCGCTTCTTGCCAGTTGGAAAGCCCCCTCGCCAGGGTGAGGCCGGTCGAGAGCAAGTCGCTGGCGAAATCCAGAACCTGGCTGGTCGACAGAAACTGGCCGAGAAACTGCACGCCGGTTTCGTTGATTTGATGGGCTTCGTCAAAAATCACGGTGTTGACCGATGGCAACAGCTCCGCCACGCCCGACTCACGCACGGCCAGATCCGCAAAAAACAGGTGGTGGTTGATGACGATCACATCCGCCGCCATGGCCTCGCGCCGCGCGATGTTGACATGGCAGGCGCGGAACTTCGGGCACTGCGAGCCGAGGCAGTTTTCGCGGGTTGATGTCACCAATGGAATGATCGGCGAGCGCTCGTCCAGCCCCGGCAATTCCGCGAGGTCGCCGGAACGGGTCGCGTGCGCCCATTTTTCCATCTTGGCCAACGACCGTTGTGAGACGCGGTCGGAATCCGCCAAACTCTGGTGGGCCAGCTCAAGGCGATGCAAACACAGGTAACTCGCGCGGCCTTTGAGCAGCGCCGCCTTGACGGGCAGGCCCAGGGCCTGCGCCAGGAGTGGCAGATCGCGGCCGAAGAGCTGATCCTGCAAATTTTTGGTGGCGGTTGAAACCAGGATGCGTTTGCCGCTGAGCAGCGCTGGAACCAGGTAGGCATAGGTTTTGCCAACACCTGTACCCGCCTCTACCACCAGCACGGCGCCGTTCTCTATGGCATGAGCCACGCGCAATGCCATATGGGTTTGGCCATCCCTGCCCCGGAATTCGGGCACAACTTGCGCAAGGCGGCTCTGGCTGCCAAACACCTCTTCAACCAAATGCACAAGGCTCATGCGTTATGCAGACTCATCGGGAGAGAGTTCTCGCTCGATGCGCGACATTTCATCGCGCAGACCAAGGCGCCGCTTTTTGAGACGGCGCATCATCAGCTCGTCAAGCGGCGCTTCTTCACTGTGATGGTCAATCATGGCGTCCAGATCGGCGTGCTCCATCTGCAGTTCGATCAGGCGTCGTTTGAGCGAATGCAGGTTGGCGTCCATGGTCTAGGGGAAAATGCCCGGCTCGGCTGGCCAAATTGTTCTGGCTGTGTCGCGGACTTAACACTGATAATACGACCTTTACACGCCAAATTTGCGCGTCAATTCCGGTAATTTCGCGCCCAGGGCAACAAGTATGTACAAAGGTTATCGGCTTACCGCTTCCACGGGAATTCACAAGGGCGACCGCGATTACCAGCAGGATCAGGTGGCCCTTTTGAACCACAGCCGTGTCAACGGCTGCATTTTGGCCATCGTTGCTGACGGTATGGGTGGGCGCAGCGGCGGGCGCAAAGCGTCTGACCAGGTGATGTTGACAGCCCGGCAGCTTTTTGAGCGGTATTCACCCGAAGTTGACGATGCATCGTCAATGCTGCAGCAATTGGTGCAAGAGGCCCATGTTGTCATCAAGCTCACAGCAATTTCCGCCGAGGAAGAGCCGCACAGCACGGTCGCTGCCTTTCTGATCAACCCAGGTGGCGATTGCCACTGGGCGCACGCCGGGGATTCCCGTGTTTACCATTTTCACGGCAACAAACTGGTCAAACGCACGCTGGACCACTCCTACGTCCAGACTTTAGTCACTCGCGGCGAGATCACTGAAGAGCAGGCCAACGTGCACCCGCAGTCAAACATCCTGATGGGCTGCCTGGGAACCGACAGCGATCCGCTGGTCGACATTCATTTCATCCCGAAGCTGCGCGCCGGCGACGTGTTGATGGCGTGCAGCGACGGCGTGTGGCACTATTTCAACAACAGCGAGATTGGCTCGGTGCTGTCAACCCTGACAGCCCGTGAGGCCACCGAATTCCTGATCGAAAAAGCCCGAAGCCGCGGCCAGGGCGGTGGTGACAACCTGTCGCTGGTGGTCGTGAAACTGGAGCCCTTAACGGCCTGAGTTAACGGCCTGAGGCATTTGCCGGAGCGCCCGACGCAGGCGTTGAAGGTGGTGCGACAGCTGAATTTTTGCGTTCGAGCAAGCGTTTTCTTTGGTCTTCCTGCCGTTTGCGGGCCGCCTGCTGTTTCTGCTCAAATTCCTGTTGACTCGCTGTTCGTGTATCTGTTTTGGCAGCCCGTTCGGCTTGTGCCACCGCGTTCGCGTCGACACGCTCTTTAAGCGCCCTGGCGCGGTCCGGCGCCTCCCTTGCCACACGTTCGCGTTCGGTGGCGCGTTCGTCAATGGATTTCAAACGCTCCTGCTGGCTGGCCTGCGCATCGAGCAGGCGTTGCTCGGTCTCCCGCATGGCTTGTGGCGACAATTTCTCCTCGGTTTTTGAAATCTGGTCAGCGCCGCGTCGACGGGCCTCAGCCGCGTTGATGGCGAGCTCTTGCCGGCGCAGATCCGCAACCGCCTCACGGCGGGTGACCCGCGCGCGCCCTACGCAATCATTTACGGCGAATTTTTGATAGCAGGCCCGCTCCTCGGAAGCAAAGGCGTCCTCGAGGCGCGCCCGGTTCGTACGAATACGGGCAAGCTCAGTCTCGGCTGCCAACAGTCCCGCCGCAGTTTCTGTCTGCGCAGCCGCCACGACTGGAAAGGCAACACCAGCGAGAAATGCGAGCACCAGGCACAGTGCGGTTTTCATGTCAATTGCGTGTCCACCAGGCGGCGATCAAGTTCTAAAAACTCCCTGGACTGCATTTCGTGCAGACGTGACGCGGTGCGCGGAAATTCATGGACCAGCGGCCCTTCGACGTACAAACCCTCTGGCAAGGTCTCTGCCGACATGATCAATTTGACACGGCGGTCGTACAACACGTCAACCAGCCAGGTAAAGCGCCGGGCTTCAGAAGCCATTCGAACCGACATTTGGGGCACATCGCTGAGAATGACGGTGTGGAATTGGGTCGCGATTTCCAGATAGTCATTTTGCGACCGTGGACCGCCACACAGGGATTTGAAATCAAACCAGACAACGCCTCCGGCCCTGCGCCGCGCATGAATTTCGCGCGCCTCAATGTGCAGGGTCGGGTCTTCATCGTGCGTCTCGGCAATCTGCTCAAAGGCGTCTCTCAGGGAGGAATTCGCTGCCGCATCCAATGGCGTATGGTAGAGCTTGAGCCGCTCCAGCGTGCGGCGGCGGTAGTCAACGCCATTGTCGACATTCACCACGTCCAGATGCTCGTTGAGCAAAGCGATTGCCGGCAGGATCCTGTCCCGGTGCATGCCGCCCGGATACAGGTCGTCTGGCCGGAAATTGGACGTGGTCACGAGGCCAACGCCATTGTCAAACAAGGCGGCCAACAACCGGTGCAGGATCATCGCGTCAGTGATGTCCGCGACATGGAACTCGTCAAAACAGATCAAACGGTGCTTTTTGGACATCCGCTTGGCCAGCACGTCAAGTGGATTGGCGGTGCCCTGCAATCCAGCCAGCTCGCGGTGGACTTCCCGCATGAATTCATGAAAATGCAGCCGTGACTTTTTATGGATCGGCACGGCGCCAAAGAAGCAATCCATCAGGAAACTCTTGCCTCGGCCAACACCGCCATACAGGTACACACCGCGGGGAATATCGGGTCGTCCGATCAACTTCCTCAAGGTGCTGGATCGAGCGGCCTTGTAAGCGGCCCAGTCAGCCGCGCACCGCTCCAGGGCCTCTACGGCCCGGAGTTGAGCCGGGTCTGCGACATAACCACGCGCCTTGAGCTCGCGCTCGAAGGCAGCCTTGACGCTCAAACGGATCCCCTGCCGAAGCTACAAAATATATAGCAATTTCCGTCAAAATTCAGTGGCTCCATCGGTATCCGCCCCAATGACATCTAAAAATTCAGGGTCCGTTTGTCTACCGCCAATGCAGCCTCTTTGACAGACTCGCTCAATGATGGGTGCGCATGACAGATCCGCGCGATGTCTTCACTGCTGGCCCTGAATTCCATCGCCATGACACACTCAGCAATCAATTCGCTGGCCATCGGGCCAATGATGTGCACACCCAAAATTTCGTCGGACGCAGCATCGGCCAGCATCTTGACCATGCCAGTCGTATCCCCCAATGCACGGGCGCGGCCGTTGGCAAGAAACGGGAAAGTGCCTGCCCTGTATTGCACACCGTCTGCCTTGAGTTGCTGCTCGCTGCGCCCGACCCAC
>JANNEZ010000080.1:0-4069 GCA_031379255.1 Rhodoferax sp.
GCCCAGCGTCACCAACAGCAGGTTCAACACAAACAGCTCCTCGCTCTTGCGGCGCGCCACCAGTGTCAGCCACCAGCGCATGGCGCGCTGGCCGCCTACCAGCAACACGCTTATCAACACGGCGGCCTTGAAACCGGCGAAGGCGAGCGCCTCCAGCAGATCTTCGGCGCTGGCGCCCAGGGCCGGTATCAACACCAGCAGGGGCACCACGGCCAAATCCTGAAACAACAAAATGCCCATGACCCGCTTGCCGTGTTCGGACTCCATTTCGAGCCGCTCGGACATCAGTTTGATCACCATGGCCGTGCTGCTCATCGCCAGCGCGCTGGACAGCGCCAGCGCAGTCTGCCATTGCATGCCCCACCAAGCCGGCGCCGCCCAGGCCAGCAGCAATGACGCTGTGGTGGCAACCAGGATCGTGAGCACCACCTGAAACAGGCCCAGGCCAAACACGTGGCTGCGCATAGCGCGCAGCCGGGAGAGGTTGAATTCCAGGCCAATCACAAACATCAGGAATACCACACCGAATTCGCCCAGGTAACGCACGCGCTCCGAGTTCTGCGCCAGTGCCAGGGCGTTGGGGCCGATCACCACACCAACCACGAGGTAACCCAGCATGGGCGGCAATTTGAGCGAACGGCACACTACCACCCCGATCACGGCGGCCAGCAGGTACATCAAGGTCAACTCAAGCGCACTCATGCCAGCATCCTAGCCGGGAATATCCGGGCTGTTGATGACGGCTCTATAAAATGCGCCCATGACAGTGATCGACCAACCGGCAGCGGACATCTCGGCCGCACGGGCCATTGCCCTTGCGCGCGAGACGTTTGACATCGAGGCCGCCGCCGTGGCCGGACTCAAGCTGCGCATTGGCCCCGAATTTGGCCGCGCCGTGGCCCTGATGCTTCAGGTGCGCGGGCGGGTCGTGGTGATGGGCATGGGCAAGAGCGGGCACATTGGCCGCAAAACCGCCGCCACACTGGCATCCACCGGCACAGCCGCCATGTTTGTGCACCCGGCTGAAGCCAGCCATGGCGACCTGGGCATGATCAAACCGGTTGACGTGGTGCTGGCGATTTCAAACAGCGGTGAATCCGAAGAGCTGGTGGCCCTGTTGCCGGTGCTCAAGCGCCTGGGCGTGCCATTGATCGCCATGACCGGCAATGCCGGCTCTTCGCTGGCTAAATATGCCGACATTTCCCTGGACTGCGGCGTTGACAAGGAAGCCTGCCCGCTCAATCTTGCCCCAACCGCCAGCACCACCGCGCAACTGGCGCTCGGCGACGCGCTGGCCGTGGCCCTGCTGGACGCGCGCGGCTTCAAGGCCGAAGACTTTGCGCGATCCCACCCCGGCGGCACGCTGGGACGCAAATTGCTTACCCTGGTCAGCGACGTGATGCGCAGCGGCGACGACGTCCCGGCCGTGTCACCAGACGCGGGGTTCAGCGAACTCATGCGCGAGATGAGCGCCAAGGGCTTGGGCGCAACCGCCATTGTGGATGCGCAGCGGCGCGTTGTGGGCATCTTCACGGATGGCGACCTGCGCCGCCTGGTCGAAAAAGGGGTCGATCTGCGCACCATCAAAGCCGGCCAGGTGATGCACGCCACGCCAAAGACCGTTGCCTCACAGGCGCTGGCGGTGGAAGCGGCGGCCCTGATGGAGCTCAACCGCATCACCAGCGTGCTGGTGGTGGATGGCCAGGGCAACCTGTGTGGCGCGCTCAACAGCAATGATTTGCTGCGCGCCAAGGTGATCTAGAGGATATGACCGTCACGCTCGCCCCCGCGCTGGTGTTCCCGCCAGAACTGCTGCTGCGCGCCCAGGGCGTGAAAGTGGCTTTTTTTGATGTCGATGGCGTGTTGACCGACGGCGGCTTGTATTTTTCGGAGACGGGCGAAACGCTCAAGCGTTTCAACACCCTGGACGGCCAGGGCTTGAAACTGTTGCAGCGCGCCGGCATCACACCGGCGGTGATCACTGGGCGCGATTCCAAACCGCTGCGCGCGCGCCTTGCGGCGCTGGGCATTGCGCACGCGCATTACGGCACGGAAGACAAGGCCCCGGCGGCCCGGGCCACGTTGGGCGCGCTCGGGCTCCAATGGCCGCAAGCCGCCGCCATGGGCGACGACTGGCCCGACCTGGCGGTACTCACGCGTTGCGCCTTGGCCTGTGCGCCCTCCAACGCCCACGCGCAGGTCAAGGCCGTCGCTCACCACGTCACCGCGCTCGCCGGTGGTCACGGCGCGGCGCGTGAATTCTGTGATTTGCTGCTGGTGGGCGGTGGCCACTATGCCCGCCTCTTGAAGGAGTACGCGCGGTGATCAGCCCGGTGATCGGTATATTGCGCGGTGTCTGGGACCGCCTCTCCCTGTATTTGCCGGTGGTGTTGATGGGCGTTTTGGCGCTGGGCACCTACTGGCTGGTGCGCAGCACTCCGGAATTCACGCCGCCCGAGGCGCCGCGTGCGCCCACGCACGATCCGGATTATTTTATGAAGAAATTCAGCGTGCGGGCATTTGACCCCAAGGGCCACCTCAAGAGCGAAGTCAGCGGCGTCGAGGCCAAACACTACCCGGATACCGATCTCCTTGAAATCGACCAAGTGCGCATCCGTTCGTTCAACGACCAGGGCCAGTTGACCACCGCCACGGCCAACCAGGCTATCAGCAACGCCGACGCCTCCGAGGTCACTTTGGTGGGCAACGCCCGGGTGGTGCGCGAAGCGGGCGGACGCAAACCCGGCGCGCCGCGCCTTGAGTTCCGGGGCGAGTACTTGCACGCGATGTTGAACACCGAACGCGTGCGCTCGCACAAGCCGGTGACGCTGATCCGCGGCAAAGACATCTTCGTTGCCGACACCATGGAGTTCGACAATCTCAGCCAGGTGTTGCAGCTGCGTGGGCGTGTCAAAGGCACCTTGAACCCGGTCGTGGCGCCATGACGGCTCGGCCGGGCCGGCTGGTCTTCGTCACCGGCGCGTCCAGCGGGCTCGGTCAGGCGCTGGCCTGGCGCTATTTTCAGGCGGGCTTCAAGGTGGCTTTGGTGGCGCGGCGCAGCACCGAAATGCAAAATTGGGCCAAAGAACGCGGCATCCCCGCCGACCGCTGCCGGATTTACAACGCAGACGTGTCCGACGTCGACAGCATTGTCCAGGCCGGCCAGGCCTGCCTGGCGCAACAAGGTGTGCCCGACGTGGTGCTCGCCTGTGCCGGCATGAGTGTGGGCGTCGACACCGCCGAGCGCAGCGATCTGGCGATCATGGCGCAGACCTTTGCCACCAACAACCTCGGAACGGCAGCCACCTTCCACCCCTTTATCGCACCGATGCAAACGCGCGGAAGCGGCACCCTGGCAGGCCTGGGCAGTGTCAACGCGGTGCGCGGGTTTGCCGGGCATGGCGCGAATTGCCCGAGCAAGGCGGCCATGGTCAATTACCTGGAGTGCCTGCGCCTCGAACTGCGCGCCAGCGGCGTCAGGGTGGTGACGATCAGCCCCGGTTACGTCGCCACGCCACTGACGCGCCAGAACCAGTTTTCGATGCCGTTTTTGCTGCAACCCGAAGCCTTTGCCGACCGCGCCTTCAAGGCCATTGAAGCGCAAGCCAGTTACCGGGTGATCCCGTGGCAAATGGGGCTAATTGCCAAAGGCCTTCGGCTGATGCCCAACTGGCTGTTTGACAAAACCTTTGCCGGGCGCGCACGGAAACCCCGGGCGGCGGGTTCCTGAGGCCGAAAGCTGACCGGCCACGAAAAAGGGGCCCTGGGGCCCCTTTTATCGTTCAGCAAAGCTGCTGGTAAAGCTGCGTGTGCTTAGTAGCTGCTGCGGCCGCCGCCGCTGCCACCACCGTAGCCGCCGCCACCGCCGCTGCGGCTTCCACCGCCGCCACCGCCGCCGCCATAACCGCCACCACCGCCGCTGCGGCTGCCGCCACCGCCGCCGTAACCACCACCACCGCCGCCACCGCCAGCGCCGCCGCCGAAGCCGCCGCTACGGGGAGGACGTGGCTCCATCGGGCGAGCCTCGTTCACGACCAGGCCGCGCCCGCCGTATTGCTGACCGTTCATG
>JANNEZ010000091.1:0-7449 GCA_031379255.1 Rhodoferax sp.
GACGCGACCGACAAGGTCCTCGGACGAGTAGCCAGCGAAGTTGCTCTCCGTTTGCGCGGCAAACACAAGGCCATTTATACGCCTCACGTCGATACCGGCGACTTCATCGTCGTCGTCAATGCAGCCCAGCTGCGCGTCACCGGCGCCAAGCCGATTGACAAAATCTACTACCGCCATTCCGGTTATCCGGGCGGTATCAGCTCCACGAATTTCCGTGACATGCAAGCCCAACACCCCGGCCGCGCTTTGGAAAAAGCCGTCAAGGGCATGCTGCCCAAAGGGCCGCTGGGTTACGCCATGATCAAAAAACTGAAGGTTTACGGTGGCGCCGAGCACCCGCATACCGCCCAGCAACCCAAAGTGCTGGACATCGCAGGAATTTCTGCCAACGCAGCCAAACGGGAGGCCACCCCATGATCGGTGATTGGAACAATGGCACCGGCCGTCGCAAATCCAGCGTCGCCCGCGTGTTTCTGAAAAAGGGCTCCGGCCAGATCGTCGTCAACGGCAAAGACATTGCAAAATTCTTTGGCCGCGCCACGTCCATCATGATCTGCAAACAGCCCCTGTTGCTGACCAACCACGCTGAAACCTTCGACGTGATGGTCAACGTGGCCGGTGGCGGCGAGTCCGGTCAGGCCGGCGCCGTGCGCCACGGCATCACCCGCGCCCTGATCGATTACGACGCGACCCTCAAGCCCGAATTGAGCAAGGCCGGCTTTGTGACCCGTGACGCCCGCGAAGTCGAGCGTAAAAAGGTCGGTTTGCACGGTGCCCGTCGCCGCAAACAATTCTCGAAGCGCTGATCTTCGCTGCTGCGAAACTGCGAGGGGGTGTTGCAAATCCTCACAAGGCGCGAGCCTTGTTCCGGTTTGCGCCTACCCTCGCAGCTTCTCGCGACGCGAATCTCAGCACTTCGCAATCCGACAAAACCGCCAGGAAGCAATTCCGGGCGGTTTTTTCTTTGAGGCGATTCTTGGGCGCTTTTTTCGGTACGTCTCTTTCAGGCATTTGCTTACAGACCCTTTGCCCACCACTGCTAGACTCAACCTCCCATGCGTTTTCGCCTGCTTCGCCGCCGCCTGACCATCAGCGCTCCCCGCATGTCGGTGCGAAGCGCCTTGCCGTGGCCGTTTCGTTGGGCCATGCTGGCGCTGGTTTTCGGCTTCTGCGCGGCGATTGGCCTCTGGGCGTTCGAGTTTGGCAAGGAGATCGCCGGCGTTGACGGGCATGTACACGAAGAGTTGAAAAATGCGCGGATCGAGCTGACCGCCCTGCGTGGCGAGTTGGCCACGGCAATTGCGGCCCGGGAGAAAGCCCAGTCCATCGCCGACACCTCGGGCACCCTGATCACCACTGAAAAAGCCGCTCAGGAAGGCCTGGTAGCGCAAAACAAGCTGCTGGATACGGAAAACCGCAAACTCCAAGAGGAGCTGGGTTTCTTCGAGAAACTGATTCCGGCCTCGGGCGCCGAAGGCATCACCGTGCGCGGCCTGCAGGCCGAGGTGCTTGCAGGGCGGCAGGTAAAATGGCAGGTCCTGTTGATGAACGCGCAAAAAAATGCGCCTGATTTCAACGGCAAACTGGAAGTGAATTTTGCCGGAACCCAAAATGGAAAACCTTGGGTTGGCACACCACCCGGTGGCGCAAAAGAGCTTAAGTTTCGTCAATTTGGCCGTACAGAAGGCATTTTCGATCTTCCCGAGCAAACCACCGTCAAATCGGTGTCGGTCAAAGTGGTTGAAGGCAGCGTCGTTCGGGCCAGCCAGTCGGCAAAAATTTAACCTGTCCAAGGCGGGAGACAAACACCATGTTCAAGAAAAAGCAGCCCCCCATCAAAAGCCTGATCGCCCATGGCAGCCAGATTTCCGGCAACATGCGCTTCACGGATGGCTTGCGGGTGGACGGCTCGGTGATCGGCAACCTGCGGGCCAGTGAAGACGAGCCCAGCCTCCTGGTGATCTCTGAGTCCGCCTCGATCACCGGTGAGGTGCACGCCGACCACATCATTGTCAATGGCACCGTCAAGGGGCCGATTTACGCTTCGGTGATGCTGGAACTCCAGCCCAAGGCGCGCATCGAAGGGGAAGTGCGTTACGCGGCACTGGAAATGCACCAGGGCGCCCTGGTTTCGGGCCAGTTACGTCCACTGCTGGAAGGGGAAGACAAACCCACACTGAAACTGGCGGCAAATAACGCCTAGGACCCATACTTGAGCAAATTACTGTAGTATTCAAGCATTCTCACCGGCGGGCTTGCAGTTCGGGACCGAGCCGCCATCTGGGACCTGTTGAAGAGCATTTAAAGGATTCGCCATGAGCGCCGTTGCAGAAAACATTCAAACCATGCCCCTAGCTGTACCGGAGGACATGCCGCCGGTGCCGATCCTGTTCACCGACAGCGCCGCAGCCAAGGTGGCCGACCTGATCGCCGAAGAAGGCAACCCCGAGCTGAAACTGCGCGTTTTCGTGCAGGGCGGGGGCTGCTCGGGCTTTCAGTACGGCTTCACGTTTGACGAAATCACCAATGAAGACGACACCACCATGACCAAAAATGGTGTGTCTTTGTTGATCGACGCCATGAGTTACCAGTACCTGGTGGGCGCCGAGATCGACTACAAGGAAGACCTGCAGGGCTCGCAGTTTGTCATCAAAAACCCCAACGCCACGACCACTTGCGGCTGCGGCTCGAGTTTCTCGACCTGACGGGCGGCGACCCGCGCCTCCTCAGGCCGGGTAAATCGCTCCCAAAATACGGGCACCTTGGGTGCCCTTTTTTGCGCCCGTAACGGTAGGCAGGCTGGCGGTTTCGCGCCGCAAGGTCTTGCGGGCAAGCCAGGCGAAGGCGGTGGCTTCCACCTGCAAGGGCGGCAGGCCCCAGATGTCGGATGGTGCGACCAAAACGCCGGGCAGACAGCGTCGCAAACGTTGCATCAAGTCCGCATTCAAGGCGCCGCCACCGCAGACGATCAACACATCGCCGCCTTGTTGATGGCTTGAAAAATCATTGGCGCAGCAGCGGGCGGTCAGTTCCGTCAGGGTGGCCTGCACGTCGACGGGTTTCAGTGGTATGAATGGGGCCAGTTTCCGCTGCAACCAGGCCGGGTTGAACAAGTCGCGCCCGGTGCTTTTGGGCGGCGGCTTGACGAAGTAGGGCTCGTTCAACAACTCGCCCAGCAATGCCGCGTTGACCTGGCCACTGGCCGCCCATTGGCCCGCGTGGTCAAAATCCTGCCCCGTGTGTTGCCGGCACCAGTGGTCCATCAAGCCGTTGCCAGGGCCGCAGTCGAAGCCCAGCACCGCGTCGGCGGTGGGGCCGTTTTGCGCCGGAATCAGGCTCAGATTTGAAATGCCACCCAGATTCAGCACGGCCACAGCCTTTTGCGGGCGACCGAACACTTCGCGGTGGAAAGCCGGCACCAGAGGCGCGCCCTGGCCGCCTGCTGCCACGTCGCGGCTGCGGAAATCGGCCACCACGTCAATGCCGCTCAATTCCGCCAGCAGGGCCGGGTTGTTGATCTGTGTGGTGTAACCGGTGCCGTCAAATTCCTGCGGGCGGTGGCGCACCGTCTGGCCATGCGCGCCAATGGCGCGAACCTGCGCTGCGGCAACGCCAGACGATTGCAGCAGGACGGCCACCACGTCGCCATAAACCCGCACCAGCGCATTGGCCGCCAGGGCTGCGCGGTGGATTTCGTCTGGGCCCGGGGTGTTGAGCGCCAGCAACTCCTCGCGCAAGCCGGGCGGAAACGGCGTGTGGGCATGGCGCACAACCCGAAGTTGCGCACCGGAAAAATCCGCCAAAACACCGTCAACCCCGTCCAGCGAGGTGCCCGACATCAGGCCGATAAAAAAATCTGTCATGGTGGCCGGGATTGTGCCCGGCGGCGGCGGGCTTATTCAGCCGAGGCGCGCAGGCTTGACCCGGCGGCGCTGAGCGCCGCTTTGACGCCGTTGGAGGCCAGGTCAAACTGCGCTTTGTCCTGCGCCGCCAGCACCTTGGACTCGGCCTGCGCAGCCATGGTGAGCGGGTCGTGGTGCACACCGTTCACGCGGAACTCGAAATGCAGGTGCGGGCCGGTCGACCAGCCGGTGGAGCCGACGGCGCCCAGATGCTGGCTCTGGCTGATTTTTTCGCCCTTGCGCACGTCGATGCGGCTCAGGTGTGCGTAGACGGTGCTGTTGCCCTTGCCGTGGTCAACGATGACCACATTGCCAAAACCGCGCTGCACGCCGGCGAATTCGACGGTGCCATCGCCAATCGAGCGCACCGCTGTGCCGGTGGGCGCGGCGTAGTCCACACCCAGGTGCTGCTTCCAGGTCTGCAAAATCGGGTGCAAACGCATCTTGAAGCCGCTGGTGACACGGGAGAACTCGAGTGGCGAGGCCAGGAACGCGCGGTTCAGGCTTTTGCCGTCGAGCGTGTAATAGGCGCCTTTTTTGCTGCCTTTGCCGATGGCTTCAGCAGCAAACCACATGGCCTGGTATTTTTTGCCGTTGTTGACGAATTCGGCTGAAAGTACGCGGCCCGCGCGCATCGGCTCGCCGTCGCCTTCGAGGGTTTCGTAAGTGATGGAGAAACGGTCGCCCTTGCGCAGCGCGCGGTGGAAATCGATGTCACCCGAAAAAATTTCGGCAATTTGCGTGGCGATGGAATCGGGCAGGCGGGCTTCGTCGGTTGCGGCAAACAGCGAGGAGCTGATGCTGCCGCTCGCCAAGCGCGTGGTAGCCACCAAAGGCGCGGTTTCGAGGCTCGACTTCAGGCCCGCCTCGGTGAGTTGCACCACCAGGCGGGTGAAGCTGCCGTCATCCGAGGGCGTCCAGCGCGCCACGAGTTTTTTGAAACTGTGGTCGGCGTTGGCCTCGGCGGTGATGGCGCGGCCGGCGCGGCCCCACAGGCTTTTGCGGGTGAGGGCGTCGCTGCGCAGGAAGCTGGCGGCAGCTGGGTCATCGATGCCCAAACGGCGCAACAAGGTGTCGGCGGTGTCGCTGGAGCGGGTGGTGTCTGAACGGTAGAGGGTGAGTGCGGCAATGTCGATGGCAGTGGCCAGATGCGGCAGCTCGACCGCTTCAACCACCAGGTGCACCGGCAACTCCGACGCGTCTGGCGCGTTGGAGGCGACCGCAAAGGCGCCGCCCGCACCGATCAAGGCCATTACCGCCACCACCGTGGCCACGCGCCGGGGGTTGCGGATGAACTGGCTTTGAACCGATTGCCCCACCTGGGTCAAAAATTCGTTCGTCGCGGGAATAAAACCGTGAGGCAAAAGCGGGTTTCCAACTGGATGGGGCTGGCGGCCAAGTTTTTGGGGCCGCTCAGCCACTAAAATTCAGGGTCTCGGGATGCCGTTTCTTTGTCAATTGTCACGGCGGCATTTCCCAAGGCGAGGTGCGATTGTACCTGCCTGGCCTGGCCCGAAGTCTGTAAAAACCCTTATGAATCAAGCATCTGACGCCAAAATTGTTGTAACTGACGGTGTCCGTGAGGCGTTGGCCGTGACGCTGCGGGGTTGTAACGAGTTGCTACCACAAGACGATTGGGTGAAAAAACTCGCCCGCTCCGAAGCCAGCGGAAAACCATTGCGCGTCAAACTCGGCCTGGACCCGACGGCGCCAGACATTCACATCGGCCACACCGTGGTGCTCAATAAACTGCGCCAGTTGCAGGACCTGGGCCACACCGTGATCTTCCTGATCGGCGACTTCACCAGCCTGATCGGCGACCCCAGCGGCCGCAACAACACGCGCCCGCCTTTGACGCACGAGCAGATCAAGGCCAACGCCGAAACCTATTACCAACAGGCCAGCCTGGTGCTGGACCCGGCCAAAACCGAGATTCGTTACAACAGCGAGTGGAGCGACCCGCTGGGCGCGCGCGGCATGATCCAGCTCGCGGCCAAATACAACGTGGCGCGCATGATGGAGCGCGACGACTTCCACAAACGTTTCACCACCGGCCAGAGCATCAGCGTGCACGAGTTTTTGTACCCGCTGATGCAGGGGTACGACTCGGTGGCGCTCAAGAGTGACCTGGAACTCGGCGGCACCGACCAGAAATTCAACTTGTTAGTGGGCCGTCACTTGCAACAAGAGTATGGCCAGGAGCCGCAGTGCATTTTGACCATGCCGCTCCTGGAGGGGCTGGACGGCGTGGAGAAAATGTCGAAATCAAAAAACAACTACATCGGCATTTCAGAAGACGCCAACACCATGTTTGCCAAGGTTTTGAGCATCTCTGATGGGTTGATGTGGCGCTGGTACACGCTGTTGTCGTTCCGCTCGGAGGCTGACATTGCCACCTTGAAAGCCGAGGTCGAAGCCGGGCGCAACCCGAAAGACGCCAAAGTGGCCCTGGCCAAAGAGATCACCGCGCGGTTTCATTCGAGCGCGGCGGCCGAAGCCGCTGAAGCCGACTTCAACAACCGCAGCAAAGGCGGCGTGCCCGATGACATTCCAGAGGTGACGCTGAGCCTGATCGGGGGTGGCGGTGAGGGCGGCGCAACTTCCGGCGCGACCTCCAGCCCCACATTGGGTATCGGCAACCTGCTCAAAATGGCTGGCTTGGCCGCCTCCAGCGGCGAAGGCAACCGCCTGATCGACGGCGGTGGCGTGCGGTTGAATGGCAATGTGGTCAGTGACAAAGGCCTGAAGCTCGGCGCGGGCGTGTATGTGGTGCAGGTGGGGAAACGCAAGTTTGCGCGGGTGACAGTGTGCTGAACGCCACGCCTCTCAGTCCGTCAACAACTCACCCCGCCAAGCGCAAACTCAAACAAAACTCCGCCCCGCGCGGCACGCGGTTGAAGGCGGTGAGGGTGCCGCCCATGCTGCTGGCGAGGGTTTCGCATTGGCTCAGGCCCAGGCCGAGGTGGCCCGCGCGGGTGGTGAAGAAGGGTTCGAAAATTTGGGTGGCGATGTTGTTGGCAATGCCAGGACCGTTGTCTTGCACGCTGAGGTGGCCGATGCGCCCGGCGTGGGCCAGCGCCAGGGTCAGGCGGCGCTCCTGCGGGCGCATGCCGCCCATGGCCTGCAGGGCGTTGGTGATGAGCTGGAACAGGATTTGCTGCAGCGCCTGCGCTTCGGCCTGCACGGAAAAATCGGGCCCGGCCAGTTCGATGTTGGGCGCGACGCCCTGGCGCGTAAGCTCGGGCTGGAGCAAGTCCAGCGCGGCGCGCGCGGCAGCGAGCAGGCTCAGGCGCTCCATTTGGTGCGAGAGATCCGGCTGCTCGCCGACGTGGCGCAGGCGGCTGACCACCGTGTTCGCGTCTTTGAGCAAGTCGGCGGCGGTGTCGATCGACAGCAGCGCCACCAGCGGCTCCTGGCTGTCGTCGCTGAGTTGCACGCGCGCCTGGTTGACGGCCGCGCGCGCGGCATCGAGCGGCCCGCCCAGCTCTTTGGCCATGCCGGCGGCCAGCTCGTTCAAGGTAGTGAGCCGGCCGACTTCGCCGATGTG